>CAMZKR010000069.1 GCA_947311335.1 uncultured bacterium | reverse complement strand
TTAAATAATACCATATTGCATAATTAATTATTTTCTGTGAGATTTTTTGCATAAAGTTTTATTATAATTATTCAAATAATATTATAATAAAAAAAAATAACAAAAAAAGTTTGACTTATTTTTTAGCACTTATATAATCTATGTGCTTATTTTATTTTTTTAATTATTTATTATTATGAATATAAAACCATTAAATGATAGAGTTGTTTTAAAATGACTTGAAAAAGAAAATATTACAAATAGTGGTATTATACTACCTGATAGTGCAAATAAAGAAAAACCTTATATATATAAGGTAGTTGCTGTATGACCATGAAAAAAGGATGTAGAAATGAATGTAAATATATGAGATAAAGTTCTTTGTTGACAATATGCTTGAGATGAAGTGAAAATAGATGATAAGGAATATAAAATAGTTGCTATAGAATATATATTAGCAACTGTAAATTAAAATGGATTTAAATAAAAATTACCTAAATTAATTAGAGATAGAATACCATAAATATCTACTAATAAATTACAATTTAAAATAGAAACTACAAAATCTAAAAAGGAATTATTTTAAAAGAAACTAATTATTATGATAAATAAATTATATTTTATAACCTAATTAAATAAATTATGTCAAAGCAAATAGAATTTTCTGATAAAGCTAGAGAAGATATGTTTAAATGAATGGAAACAGTTGCAAAAACTGTTACAGTAACAATGTGACCAAAATGAAGAAATGTTGTAATAGATAAAGGATATTGAGCTCCTCAAGTAACAAATGATTGAGTTACTATAGCGAAAGAGATAGAACTTGAAGATAAATTTGAAAATCTTTGAGCAGAGCTTGTTAAAGAAGCTGCTGATAAAACAAATACTTTAGCTTGAGATGGTACAACAACAGCTACACTTTTAACCTATGCTCTTGCTAAGGAGGGGTTAAGAAATATTAGAACTTGAGTAAATGCTGTTGAATTAAAAAATGGAATGAGAAAAGCATGAGAATTTTTAGTTGAGGAATTAGAGAAAAATTCTAAAAAAATATCTAGTAAAGAGGAAATAGCACAAGTTGCTACAATAAGTGCTCAAGACTCTGAAGTTTGAGAAATTATAGCAGAAGCAATGGAAAAAGTAGGAAAAGATTGAGTAATAAGTGTGGAAGAAGGGCAAACTTTTTGAATGGAAGTTGAAATAACTGAATGAATGGAAATTGATGAAGGATATATTAGTCCTTATATGGTAACTAATACAGAAAAAATGTTAGCTGAAATGAAAAATACCCCAATACTTATAACAGATAAGAAAATATCTAATATGAAAGAATTTTTACCTTTACTGGAACAACTTGTTAATGAGGGTAAAAAAGATCTTATAATAATAGCTGATGATATAGATTGAGAAGCTTTAACTACAATTATATTAAATAAATTAAAATGAGTACTTAACGTGCTTTGAATAAAAACTCCTTGATTTTGAGATAATAAAAAAGAAATGTTAAAAGATTTATCAATTCTTACATGAGCTAATATTATAACTGAAGAACTAAATATGAAGCTTGAAAATGCAAATCTTGAAGATTTATGAAATGCTAAAACAGTTATATCATCAAAAGATAAAACAATTATTGTTTGATGAGAATGAGAAAAATCACAAATAGAAAATAGAATATCTGAAATTAAAATAGCTATAGAAAATACAGATTCTAGTTATGATAAAGAGAAATTGCAAGAAAGATTAGCTAAACTATCTTGATGAGTAGCTGTTATAAAAGTATGAGCTGCTTCAGAAGTAGAAATGAAAGAAAAGAAAATGAGAATTGAAGATGCATTAAATGCTACTCGTGCAGCTGCTTTAGAATGAGTTGTTGCTTGATGATGAGTTGCTTTACTTAAAGCTTCAAAAGTATTAGATAATATAAAATTAGAAAATGAAGATCAGAATATATGAGCATCTATAGTAAAAAGTGCTTTACGCTATCCTATTAAACAAATAGTAGAAAATGCTTGAAAAGAATGAAGTGTAATAATTAATAAAATAGAAGAAAATAATGATGTAAATTTTTGATATGATGCATCAAAAGATAAATTTGTTGATATGATAGAAAAATGAATTATTGATCCTATGAAAGTTGAAAGAGTAGCTCTTCAAGAATCTATATCTCTTGCTGGAATGTTTTTAACTACAGAAGCTGTAATTACAGATTTGCCAAAAAAAGATAACTGAGACTCACCAGCTATGCCACCTATGGGCTGAATGTGAGGTATGTGATGAATGGGGTGAATGCCAATGATGTAAATAATAAATTAAAAAAAAATACTAAATTTAATTAAATTTAGTATTTTTTTTTAATTTTAAAATCAAATTGATTTTTTTCACATATTTGTAATATTTATAGATTTTTTAGAATCAGGTAAAATAACTTCTAAAACCTTATATTTACATAATTTTATTAAAGGATTATTTTCTCATAAAGATTTTATTTCTTCTTTAGCAAAATCTAAAACATTATTTATAGTATCTGCTAATATTTCTTTATTCAATTCTATTTCTCTTTTTTGTCATTTTTCT
>CAMZKR010000068.1 GCA_947311335.1 uncultured bacterium | reverse complement strand
TATAAATAAATATAACTGTAAAGATGTATTGAAAATAATAAAGTTTAATATAAATTTATGATATAACTTTGATCAAGTATTAGTATCAAATATAGCACCAGAAGGAAAGGCTGAACATGACTTTGATAAAATTTCTTTTAATTTAGATGAATTTAAACAATATATTCCAAATATAGTTAAGTTTTGTAATAGAAATAATAAAAGACTTAGATTTTTTTGAATACCAAATTGTGTATTATCTGAGAAATATGAAGAATATTCAAATGACTTACATTGGGAAAGTAGACATACTATAGAAAGATTTGAGACTAAGGCATGAAAAATAGCTTTAGTTGATGTAAATTCAATTGATAATTCAAGAAAAAGAGCTTTTGTTGAGAAGTGTAATACATGTAAGTGGAAAAAAAATCCTTGTATGTGATTTTTTAAAAAATATGCAGATTTATATGAAGTATAAAAATTTAATATATTTGATGACTTATGATTGTAACTTTAAATGCAATTATTGTGATATAAAAAAACAGAAAAAGGGTATAGAAAAGGATGTTATTTTAAATAGTTTTAAATTTATTGAAAAGAATAATATTGAAATAGAAAGTATAAAGTTTTTTTGATGAGAACCTTTACTTGAGAAAGAAAAAATAAAATATTTATTATCAAATTTTCCTTTAATAAATAAAAAGAAAATATATATAACTACTAATGCAAGTTTAATAACAAAAGATTTTATAAAATTTTTATAGAAATTCAACTCTTATTTAACCTTTAGTATTGATTGAAGTAAAAAAATATTTAAAAAGGAAAGAAAACAATTAGAATGAGACGATATAAATATTATATATTCAAACTTAGAAAAATATAAAGATATAATTAGGGTAAACCAAGTAATCTCACCCAATAATGTAAAAGATTTTTATAGTAGTTTTAAGTATTTATATGATATGTGAGTTAGAAAGTTTAACCTTTTGCCAACATACTATATAGAATGGAGTAAAAAATCTTTAAAAGAATTAAATGAAGGGTTTTCTAAAATAAGAGACTTTTATAATGCATGAAATAAATTTGAGTTAGTTAATTTAGAAAATTATTCTAAGACTTCTTTTTTCAATAATTGACTTGTTATAGATTATGATTGAGAGTTATTTCTTTCAAATATTATACTTTCATGAAGATTTGATAAGTATAAAAAGGAATTATCTGTATGAAATATATTTGATGGTTTTAGGGTTGATGTTTCTGATAAAGATTTTGAGGAAAATTATATAGGTAAGATTCATTATATGACAAATCAAGAATATAGTAAAGAAGTTTTGAATTCAGTTATATATATTGACAAAATTTTGAATAATTTTGTTTTTAAATTTAAATAGAATTAATTATTGATTCAACTACATACCTAGCATCTTTTATACTCAAATCAGGGTATAATGGAATTGTTAGACAATGCTCAGAAAACTTATTTGTATGGTTTAATTCATATGAATAAGTTTTTTTAAAATAACTTAATTTATGAACAGGAATATAATTTATATTTGTTTGAATTTAGTACTTATCTAATAATTTATCTTTTAAATTATCTCTTATTTTTTTTAAATAATCAATTGTTTTTCTAATCATTCTTTTAATTTTACACTTGCTTCATATCAAAGTTCTTTTTTTGCAAGACTAATATCTGGTTTTCTATAAATAGGGTCATCAATAGGTAAATTTTTGAAAATAATTTTACTTTTAGACTCAGGAATTATTTGTAAAATAATTTTTATTATATTAATAATTTTATAATTTTCTTTATTTCATATATTGACAGGCTTTTTATAATTTGAATTCATTAACATTAATAAACCTTTTATTAAATCATCAATATATTGAAAACTTCTTGTTTGTTTTCAATTTCAATATATTGTTATATCTTTATTTTCTAAAGCTTGTATTATAAAATTACTTATTACTCTGTTATCATTTTTTTGCATACTTGGTCAATAGGTATTAAATATTCTTGTGATTCTAATATTAGTTTTATATTCAAGCTTAAAGTTATTAAAAAAAGTTTCAGCTATTCTTTTTCATTCATCATAACAACTTCTAGGTCAAACAGGATTAACATTTCACCGATATGTTTCTTTGATTTCGTTTACTTGAGGATCTCAATAAACCTCAGAAGTTGATGCTTGAAGGATTTTTGCTTTTGTTTTAGTTGCTAATTCAAGCATGTTTATAGCTCATATTACAGCAGTTTTTGTTGTCTCAATTGGATTTTTTGATAATAAATTGGTGAAGCTGGACATGCAAGGTTATATATCTCGTCAACTTGCATCCAAAAAGGTTGAGTAACATCTTGAAGAACAAAAGTAAACTTTGGGTTGTCTATTAAGTGATATATATTTGATTTATTTCAAGTAAATAAATTATCTAAGCATATAACTTCATTTCATTCTTATTAATAATCTTTCACATAAATGACTTCAAATAAATCAAGCTCATCATGTAATTAGTATTTTTTTACCCTAAGGGCACTTATTTTATTGTGCATAATTTATTATTTTTTGATTTTTTTAAACATAAAAATATTATATTAAAGAATAAAAATTTACAATAAATTCTTTGAAAGATATGGATAGTAAAACAATTAATAATTGAGAAAGAAAGGTATTAGTAACAGGGTCAATGTGACTTGTTTGATTAGAATCAGTGAATTTCTTTTTAAAAAAAGGATTTAGAGTTATTTGAATTGATAATAATATGAGAAAGTATTTCTTTTGAGAAGAAAGTAGTACATCAGAAAATAAAAAAAATATAGAAGAGAAAGATATTGATAATTATATCCATTATGATGTTGATATTAGAAAGCAAGAAGATATTGATAAAATATTTATAGAACATAAATTTAATATTATAATTCACACAGCCGCTCAGCCTTCTCATGATTGGGCAGCTAAAGAACCTTTAGTAGATTTTAGTGTAAATGCTTTTGCTACTTTGATATTACTCGAAAATTTTAGAAAATACTGTCCTGAAGCAACTTTTATTTTTACTTCTACAAACAAGGTCTATTGAGATACTCCAAATTTTTCACCTTTAGTTGAAAAAGAAACTAGATATGAAATTGATGAAAATCACCAATTTTTTAAAGAATGAATAGATGAAAGTATGAGTATTGATAATTCTAAACATAGTTTATTTTGAGTTTCAAAGCTTTCCGCTGATTTAATGGTTCAAGAATATTGAAAATATTTTTGACTTTATACATGAGTTTTTAGATGTTGATGTATAACATGAGGTTTACACAATTGAACAGAAATGCATTGATTTCTATCTTATTTAACTAAATGTATATGTATATGAAAAAAGTACTATATATTTTGATATAAGGGAAAGCAAGTAAGGGATAATATTCATGCCTATGATTTAGTAAATATGTTTTGGCACTTTCATAGAAATCCTAAATCATGAGAAATTTATAATGCTTGATGATCAAGATTTTCTAATATTTCTATATTGGAAGCGATAAAAAAATAGAATATATATCATGAAAAAAAGCAAATTATAAATATAAAAATGAAAATAAAAATTTAGATCATATGTGGTATATATCGGATATATCAAAATTTAAAAAAGATTACATAAAATGGAAATTTAGATATAATATTGATGACATAATTAAAGATTTATATATAAGTTATAAAAATAGTAAATAAAATGAGTAAATTAAAACATATTGAAATAAATATATGAAAAGCTTGTAATAGTAAATGTATATTTTGCATGAGTAGGAATGTTCCTAATATTATGAAAAAGCTTGCAGAAATAGGATATGTTAAAACAAGAATTAAATATTATGCTGAAAAATGATATAATTCTATATGATTTTTATGATGAGATATATCAATTCATCCTAATATAGTTGAAATAATTAAGACATCTAAAAAAAACTGATTTGATAAGATAAATATAATCACAAATTCAATAAGATTTTCTGATTATGATTTTGCAAAGAAAGTGGTTGAAGCAGGAACAAGTAGAATAAATATTTCTATTCATTCACATATTCATAAAATTGAAGATGAGCTTACTTCTATAAAATGATGATTAAAAAAGAAATTAAAAGCTATTGATAATTTAAATCAATTATATCAAAAATGATTTCTACAATCACCATTATCTATCAATATAGTTATAAATAATATTAATTTTCAGACAATAGTTAAAACAGTTGTTTATTATTTTAAAGTTAAAAATATAAAAGATATTAGATTAAACTTCATTAGCCTAGATCATACTATAAAAATAAATGAAGATAAAATCACACTTAAATATTCAGATTTTCTACCATATTTTAAAAGAATAATTTATTTTTCATTAAAATATAATATAAGGATTACATTTGATTCCATCCCCCCTTGTATTTTTTTTATAATTGATAAAAAAAATGGTGAAAAATTAGTTAAAAAGTTTTTATGAGAGCAATTTGATAAAATAGATCAAATAGAACATGTAAATGTGAAAGACGAAAAAGAAACATTTAAATGGAAAGATAAAAAGAAAAATAAATTAAAAACAAAAAGAAAACAATGTCACCATTGCTATTATAATAATAGTTGTGAATGAATACGGAAAGATTATGAAAGACTTTACTGATTAAAAGAATTTATTCCTATTAGTTTAAATATAAAAACAAAGATATAAAAGTAAACTATGTAATCATATTTTTCAGAATAAAAAAACAGAAAAAGGTAGAAATAATTAAACTGTGGAATGAATATTGTTTTTGAAAAACATAATTTAAATATTTTTAAAATAATTAGTATTAGTAATAATACTAATTTTTGTGGATTTATTTTCAATTTTTGTAATTCATATTCATCTAGCAGTTTTTGAATTGTTTTAATTGAAAATATTATATTTTTCTGATAATTGTTTAGTGCTACTTTTATCTTTAATATTAAAAGTTTAAGAATATTTAGATATTATAAAATACTATCTATTTTAGCTATCCATTTTTCTATTGAGCTCAAGTTAAAAGATAGGATTGTATTTTATAATACAAAAATAAAACATTAATGAATATAATATTTAATATCAATGTAAAAACTAGAAAATCTTTTTGAGAAAAATAAAGTTTGTTTATAATTCTTTTAGTCACAGTAAATTTTATGAAAATTTTCTACAATAACTTACTAAATTTGTATACTATTAGGTCTTCCATAGATTAAATGAGTATTTTTTCATATTTAATAGTATTATTTTTTAACATTATTTAAATTATTTAATTGACTTTTCATGTTTTTTCAATTTAAACTAAAGTTCAAAAAGAACTTGAAATATAGTGTATAATATATAAATTATATGTATAATAAGGAAGAAATAATAAAAAAAAGATCAATAAACTATAAAGATCTTTATGGGAAAAGATACTCTCCATCAATAATAATTAGAAAGTATTTTTGAAAACTATTTACTCGTATTTATAGTGATTTTTTAAGCGATTTTGATTTTAGGATTTTAAAATGGGAGATTGATGGATTTAGAATTCTAGTCTGAAAAAAGAATAAGAAAGATGAGTATGAGTTTTATTTAAGAGATAATAATAAACATTGCAATGGTCTTTTTTGTTCTGATTATATATGCTTATGAATTCATAATAAACCTGATGATAAAGATTTTTTAAAATTTCTTTTAAGTTTTAGTAAAAAATGAACCTCACTAAAAGTTGACTATTTCCTTAAAATATTAGCAAGTGATCCAAAGATAAAAAAAGATTATTATAAAATATTTTGGAAGAATGAAAGACCACCTTTTTCAATTATTCAAGACTGGTCACAAGATCTTCATAAAATGAGATTTATAGTTCAAGAAGGTATTTTAAGGAATTTAGATCAAAGTTTAGAATTTAATATATCAAAAGCTGATATTCACCACTCTGAGAGAGAGTGCTTGTGAATATGACCTAATCTACCTTTTTATAAAGAATTTAGGTTTTTTAATTTTACTAAAGAATATTATAATCATACATTTGATAAATATTTCTATTTAACTAAATCAGAGAAAAATAAATATATTTGAGATAAAGAAATAATAGATATATGAGAATTTACTGATTTAAATGAGGATGATATTATTATGTGAAAATGAACTAAAAAACTAGAAAAATCAATTGACTTAATTGTTAGTAAAATTGATAAGAATAATATAAAAATGTTAAGTTTTAACTGTTGTTGTGTTCCTAGAGTTGTTTGAGATGATGTTTACTCAGTTCTTCATAGAGCAAAAGAAAAAATAAAAGTTCCTTTTATTTTAGAATGACAATTAGAAAGAACTCCATTTGAACAAAAAATAGTTTTATTAGAATCATATTTATCAAAGATTGATAGAAAGGATATAAAAAAGAAAAAGAATTCTATTTCTTTATTTTGATATAATGAAAATCAAAATTTAAAAAAATTAAGTGATATTTTAAAAAGTATATGAATAAAAATAAATACAATATTTATACCTACAATTGATGTAAAATTATTGCCATTACTTTATAAAAGCGAGCTTTTTATTTTTTCTCCAAATAAATTTGTAGAAGAAATATATGAATACCCATTTAAGGCTATGAATATTGATTATATTTTTCCATTACTTCCTTATTGAATAAGAAATACAAATAATTGGGTAGAAAAGATATGTATTCAATTGTGATTAAAACTAAAATTAAGAAAAGAAGATAAAAAACTTATAAATTCATATCAAAAAAAAGTAGAGTATGTTAAAAAAAGTAGATTAAGGGTATGAATTGTTTTTATATGAAAATATGAAATTGATAAATTTTTTAATCCAGATTATATGAATAATATTGATGTTATCTGATTTTTAGAGGAAATGGCTTTTAAAATAGATTTTTTTGTTTATGATAATTTTAAAGATTATTTAATTGTTAATAATGAACCTAGATATAAAGAGTCTGATTGAAATCATGACTTAATTAAAGATACAATAAATAAAAAAGTAACTAATAAAAATAATATAAGTATTAACTATTTTAGTGATGAAGAGAAAATGTATAATTTATTATGAAAATCAAATATAGATCTTATGTATTCAGATATTTATTTTGATGATAGATTATCAAAACTTTGAAAAAATCAGTTTAATTTAAGTCAATTTAATCTTTGATATAATTGAGCATTAGAAACAATTAATAAGATGATAAAATTATCAGAGATGAAATACTTTAAAATGTTATATAAATATTTTTAATATGAAATATGATATAAAAATTCTTGATAAATTAAAATATTTAGAAGATTTGATCTATTTTGATGGTGTTTTAAATATAGCATCATTACTTTTTGATATAAAACAAATTTCAAGACTTGAAAATATAAAACAAATAGGAAAGGTAGGGAAAGAATTATCAAAATTATGATTAGAATTATATAAATCTGATAGTGAAACACTTTATGTTTCAAAAAGTAAAAAAGAATTAAAGATAGGAGTTTATTATGACTTAAAAAATCACAATGCAAATTATTTATGAAAACTTCTTTGATATCCTAAATGTTGTATAAAGAAATTTGTAGATAATTGATGAATTGATAATATTAATTTTTTTAAGTTTTTATTAAAAAAAGTAGATAAAAAAGATAGAAGTAGTAGTTATTTAAATATTTTTGAAGATAAGCTGATTTACCATGTACCATGTTCTATGGGGTGTGAAAAGTCTATTTTTATAGGAAAAAAGGTTTTAGAATTATTTTTATTGTTAAATAAAAATAAAGATATGAAATATTTGTTTAAAGAAAAAAAGTATATACTTTTTAATGATTTTGAATGGATAAAGATAAGTAACAATAATTATAGTTATTGAAGTATTTTTTCTTCTTGAAACAATGAAATAATAAAAAAAGTTAAAAAATGATATAAAATAAGTATTATTTGAAATGAAAAAATTGAAATATACAAAAATTGATATGAAAAGCAATTAATAAATGATTTTATAGTTTTTAATTTTATTAAATAGAAAATGAGTAATCAAGATTTACCAATAACATATTTAAATTGAGTATTATTATGAATAAACGCAATAAAAGATTCCTATCTTTGGGTAGATAGTCCTGATTGTTTCTTTTTTAAAATAGACCATATTCAGTGAAATCATGATTTAAATTCAAATCTTAGGCTTGCAAATGGTAGACATAAAGTACTTACTACTATAGCAGATATTGATAGTATCATATGAAATAGAAATTATGAGATAGAAAGAACTTTAGAAAAAATGGCTTTAAAAGATTTTGTAAAAATAATTTTTGTTTCATCTATGCCAATGAATCAACTTATATGAATAGATTATAGTTTAATGGTTGAAAATGTAAAAAATAAAGTTAATAAACCAATTTTTAATATCCCATCAAAATCTATGACAGGTTGTTGGCTTGATGGATATAGTGATTTATTGTTTTCTCTTGCAAAAAATATAGACATAACTTGATGAAAAAAAGAAAAAAAGTCAGTTGCAATTATATGAAACTTATTTGATAGAAATGAGTGAGATGCTATATGAAATATTGAAGAATTAAAAAATATATTTGAGTGACTTTGAATAAAGATTGTTTCTATTTGGTTAGATTGATGAAAGATTTCTGATTTAGAGAAAGTAAAAAATGCATGAAACATAGTTTCATTACCTTACTCTAGAAAAGCAGCAAAAAAAATAGCCCAAAGACTGAATATACCTTTACTTGAACTTGATATTCCATTTTGATTTGATAATAGTATTAATTTTATAAAAAAATTATGAGACTTATTTAATATTCAAGATATAAAAGTAGACAATTTTATATATGAAGAATTTAAAAATAATAATATTTGAGTTTTTAAGTGGGGAATAAATAGGACTTTGTTTAATAAAAATATTTCTACTTTTGTAGATCCATATTTATTAAATTGAATAATTGATATTTGAAAATATATTTGATTAAATATTGAAGAAGTTTTTATTCACTGAAATATAAAACATTTAGGAAATAATAAAAATAAAGCATATAAAGAAATTTGAACAATAAATGAGTGAATAAAAAAAGATATTAAGAATGTAGATTTATTTATAACAAATAGGTCTATAAGAATAGATAAAATAATTACTGAAAATAAAATATTAGAGTTTAGTTTTCCAAGTTACTATTATCATTGTTTTACTAAACAACCTTATTTTTGAATAAAATGAAATATTAATTTTATTAATAGAATTTATAATACTTTATCTAAGTTATAAAATTAGGAATAAAGTTAAAATAAGTTTGCTAATTTAAAACAAAATGTGGCTTTTTGTAAAAAAAAGATAGTTAAAGAGTATTTGATAGTATAAATCCAAATATTTTTTAATTTTCAGCAATAGAAATAGAAATTATCAAAAAAGGTGCAAAAAAATGTTGTAAACAAAGAAAAGAAGTATTTTTGGGGTATAAAAATCAGATGAAATAAAAAAAGACTGATTTAAAAGATGAAAACAAAGGTATAAATGTAAATTATGTGGTTATGTTTTTCAAAATAAGACTAAAAAACAGAAAATAAATATAAATGAATTATGGTATAAATATTGTTTTAGAAAACAAACATATGCAGAATTATCAGAAGATTACTGAGTTACAGTAAAAATAATTCAAAAATATTTAGATAAATATGATTTTAAAATACTTGAGATAAAACTAACAGAAGTAACATTATTAGTTGATACTACTTATTTTTGAGATTTTTCAATTATAATATTTAAAGATGCTAATAAAACTATAAATATAAAGATAATTAGTAATGAAAATAATTATGATTATAAAAAATGAGTTGATGAATTAAAAGAACAATGATATATTATTAAAGGAATAGTTTATGACTGAAGAAAATGATTATTGACTTAATTTTCTAATATATCAACTCAGATGTCTAATTTTCACCAAGTAGCTATTGCTGAAAATATATAACTAAAAAACCTATTTTAGAAGCAAATAAATCACTTTAATGGATATCTAAATTATTAGTTAATACTGATAAAGAAACATTTTCATATTATCTTGAATTATATTGAGAAATATATAAAGATTTTCTTAATAAAAGGGTTTTATGAAAAAATTTAAAATAGGAATATACTCATAAAAGAACTAAATTAGCATATAAATCATTGAAAAATAATTTGAAATATTTATTTACTTGGTATGATTATATGTAAAAAGTAGATATACCAAACACTACTAATTGACTGAAATGATTATTTTGACATATTAAACCTAAAATTAGTCTTCATATAGGCCTAAAAAAAACAAGTGATAAATAGAGTGAAACATAGAAAAATTAAACTAATTTCATATCTTTTATATTGGAAAATTGATCTTTTCCCACAGCTAAAATGATTAGTTTTTTAGAATAATTGAAAAACACTTGTAATTAAATATAATTACAAGTGTTTTTATTTTAAAATATACAATATGAATATATTAATAATTGAAGATAATAAAATATTAAATAATAACATTTGTAAATATTTAGAAATAAATGATATAAAATCAAAACAATTATTTGATTGAAATAATATTTTATATGAATTATCATTAAATAATTTTGATGCTATTATTTTAGATCTATGATTACCTAAAAAAACTTGATTCGAAATTTGTAATGATATAAGAGAAAGTTGAAATACAATCCCCATAATTATTTTGACAGCTAGAAATACAATTAAAGATAAGATTGATGGATTAAATATTTGAGCAGATGATTATTTAACAAAGCCATTTGATTATGAAGAATTACTTGCTAGATTAAATAGCTTAATTAGAAGAAATGATTCTATAAAAACTAAGAAAATACAAATAGAAAATATAGAGATTGATAGCAATATTAATAAAGTTATTAAAGATTGAGTAAAAATAAAATTATCAAAATTAGAATTTAATTTACTATTTTATTTATTAAAGAATAAATGAAGAATAATTTCAAAAGAAAAATTATTAGAAAAAGTATGGTGAGAATACAACAACTTTTTTTTATCTAGAACTGTGGATGTTTATATATGATATTTAAGAAAAAAATTATGAAAAAACCTAATTCTAACTGAGAGATGAATTTGATATATAATAAAATAAAATATGGATAACCATAAATTATTAAAAAAATATAGAAAAAAATTGAGTATATATTTTTCTATTTTTGTACTTTTTTCTATACTCTTGGTAGTATTATTTTTTAATATATCAAAATATATAAATAGTAATAATAAAGAAAAAAATATACTTATAACTAAAACTAGCCAACTAAAAAATATTCTAAGAAATTCTAGTGAATATTCTAAATTAAATGAAATTACTTTTAAAAAAATATTAAAGAAAATAATAAAAAATACTTTAATTATAACTAATTGAAAAATTATAATTAATGAGATAGGTGATAATGTTGACATTAATGTTTTAAATATTAATGAATATAAAAAAATTAATTCTTATATCTATTATCAAACAAATTATACAATAAATAATATAAATTATACAATAATTGTAAGGAGTAAAATAAGCTATAGTATAGAAAGTTTATTAAATGATTATTTATATTTTTTATTTTTTTCCCTTCCTTTTATAATAATTTTTTACTTTATATGATATTTTTTTGTATGAAAAAATTTAAATCCTATAAAAGAAACTATTATTAATTTAGAAGATTTTACATGAAATATTAATCATGAATTTAAAACACCTCTTTCAGAAATAATTTCAAGCCTAGAGTTATCACTTAAAACATGAGAATATAAAAACCCAATAAAACAAAGCATAAAATCAGCTAAATGATTAAATAATATTCTTGATTCTCTACTTTGAATTATATCTATTACAGATTTTTCATATAAAAAACAAATAATAGAAATAGTAAATTATTGCAAACAAATAATAAAAGAAAATAAAAATAATATAAAAACAAAAAAAATAAATATTATTTTAAAATCAGAAAAAAAAATTATATATAAAAAAATTAATAAAGAACACTTTTATATTGTATTTTCAAATTTACTATCAAATGCTATAAAATATTCTAAAAAAAATTGAAATATAAATATATATATATCTAGAAAAATATATTTTATTGAAGATTTGTGAATTTGAATAAGTAAAAATAATCTTAAAAATATATTTAGTAAATATTTTAGAGAAAATTATTCTAACAATAAATGAGCATGAATAGGCCTTTCATTATCAAAAAAAATTTGTGAAATAAATAATTGGAAAATAGAAATTAAAAGTATTAAAAAACAATGAACAAAAGTTTCTATTTATTTTTTATAATTTCTTACACTTTTCTTACACTTTATAAGTATACTAAATATAGTAAAATTATATTTTTATTAATACAAATAATTAAGTATAAACTTGTGGCTTTAATTAAATATAATTTTATAATATTTATTATTTAACTTTGTTATTATGTTTAATATAAAAAGATTTTTAATTATAATTTCTTGAATATTGTTATTAATTTTAAATTCTACTAGTTTTGCTGACTCTCTTTCAGTTACTGCAACTAATAGTGATATGAGCATGTCTGTAAAAGCAAGTAATAATACCGATTCTATTAAAGTTAATTTAAATGATCAGAAAAAAAACAGAAGACAAATGATTCTTGATAAGATAAAAAGAAGAAAAGAAGAAATGAAAAAAAAGAAATCCAACTTAAATTTAAAAATAAATACAAAATGAACTAAATTAGAAATCAGAAGAGCTGCTATTGAAAGAAATAAAGTTTTAAGGGTAAATTGGAAAGAAGCTAAAGAAAATAGAAAAGAATTTAGAAAAGAAAACAAAGAAAGTTTTAAAGAAGTTTTTTCTTCATTAAATGATGAAGTAAAGAAAAATATAAAAGAATTAAGAGAAAAACATAGAAAAGCTTTAAAAGAATTAAGAGATGAATATAAAAATTTTTTAAAAGATGAAGAAAAAAGAAAAGAATTTAGAAAGAAATTAGAGGAGTTAATAAAAAATAATAATATATTAATAAAAAATGCTTTGGAAGGTAATGATGATGCATTAGAGTTATTAGAAGAAAGAAAAGAAGTTTTTGAAGCTAATCTTGAATTAAGAAAAGAAAACATGGAAGCTAGATTAAAATTTAGATGAGAAAGAGCTAATATTATTATAAAATATAAAGAAAAATTTATAGAAAGATTGGGTACTAAGTTAGAAAGGCTTCCTGATAGTAAACTTGAGAAGATTTTATGAAAGATTGAAGTAATTTTAGAAAGACTTGAAAAAAATACAAGAATTTCTAAAGAGAAAAAAAATAAACTTATATCTCAAATAACTGCCTTAAAAGAGATAATTGAAGAAAGAGTAGAAGATGCAGAATTAGAACTAGATTGAGTTTTAGATGTTGAATAATTAAAAGATATAAAAAACCACTTATAAAAAGTGGTTTTTTATATCTTTTTTAAAATCTCTTGTTTTAATTTATTAAGTCAATTTCTTTTATAACTGCTTACAAATATTGGTTTTAAATTAATAAATTTAGTTTCTAGATTTTTAATATTATCAATCAAATCTATTTTATTAAAAACATAAAGTTTTCTTTGTTTAGCTCAAATTTTCTCTAATATATCATCAACTACTTTTATTTTTTCATCAGCCTTGTTATCATTTGAATCAATTACATGTAAAAGTATATTTGATTTTATGGAATCTTCTAATGTACTTTTAAAAGCTTCTATTAAATTTGGTGGCAAATCTCTTATAAATCAAATTGTATCATTTAAAAGTATTTCTATTCATTCATATTCTCAAATTCTAAATTTATTTTTAAAACCTTTATCTATTTCTTCACTTTTTATAAACATCTTTCAAACACTTGTTCAAAGTGTAGCAAAAAGTTTATTTTCTTCTAAAACTCATTTTCAAGTCAAAACATTTAATAAACTAGATTTTCATGCATTAGTATAACCTACAATTCAAATTGTAAAAAATCCTTTCTTTTTTCTTCACTCTCTATGTAGCTCTCTAACTTTAGAAAATTTTTCTAAATCTTTTTTTATTGATACAAGTCTTTTTCTCAAATGCCTTTTCATTATTTCAGTATTTGTTTCTCATTTTCATCTAGCAAGTTTACTTCATCATCATTGTCTTGATAATTCCATTCACATACCAAAGATACGAGGTCACATATATTTTATAGCTGCAAGTTCTATTTGTAACATAGATTCTTTGGTTTTTGCATTTTTTTCAAATATCTTCAAAATAAGATCTACTCTATCCCATGCTTTTGCTCAAATTCATCTTAATTTCTCATTTATATTATGTATTTGGTGTGGTTTTAATATATTTCAGAAAATAAGTAAATTTGATCATTTTAATTTCATCTCATCTATGATTTCTTCAAGTTTTCAAATTCAAATATATGTTCTATAATCAGGGATACCTCTTTTTTGAATATGTTTTAAAATAACAATTCATCCAAAAGTATTAACAAGATTTTCTACTTCTATCATTCTATCTTTCATGTTTGCTCTTTTACAACAATTATTTGGAAGAATGTCAGCTATAAAAACTTTTAATTTTTCTTTACCATATTCTAAATTTCAAGCAATTTGCTCTAACTCTCTTTCTGATTTTTTTCTTGACATAAATTTATAGTTTTAATTATAAATAATTAATTTTAAAATCTTTTTTAAACTTCTCATCTATCACGCATTGCATTAAAAATTCTTTCCATTGCTATGATAAAAGCTCAAGAACGAAGACAAGAATTATATTTTTTTGCTATATTATATACATATTCAGTTGAAAATATTATTTTTTTATAAAGTTTAGAATTTATTTCTTGTTCTTCCCAATAAAAATTACTATCATTTTGTATTTGCTCGAAATAACTTACCATAACTCACCCAGAATTTGCTAAAATATCTGGAATAACAATTATTTTTCTTTTCACAAGTATATCATCAGCTTCTGGAATAATTGGTCCATTTGCTAATTCAAGTATTATATTTGCCTGTATTTTTTGAGCATTATTAGTATCAATCTGGTTTTCAAGTGCAGCTGGTACTAATATGTCACATTTTTTTTCTAAAATTTTTTTTCATCATATTTGCTCAGCATCACTATATTCTACAACTGATTTTCTTTCAAATTTTAAATTTTGTAATTTTGTTAAATCTAATCATTTATCATTGTATATTCATCATTTTGAATCAGATATTCAAACTATTATAGCTCATTTTTTTATTACTAATTTTGCAAAAGTTAAACCTGCATTTCATGCTCATTGCATAATTATTGTTTTTCATTTCAAATTTAAGCCATAAAGTTCCATTATTTTTTCAAGTACATAAAGTCATCATTTAGCCGTTGCTTCAAATCTACCCTTAGATCATCAACTAGTAAGAGGTTTTCATGTAAAACTTCAAGGGGAATACTTTCAAACTAATCTAGAATACTCGTCCATCATCCATGCCATTATTTGTGGAGTAGTGTTTACATCTGGAGCTGGTATATCTTGTCATGGTCATATATATTTATAAATACTTCTAACATATCATCTACTAAGTCTCTCAAGTTCTGAATTAGATAACTCTTTTGGATTTACTATAACTCATCATTTTCATCATCAAAGGGGTATATCTATAACAGCACATTTCAAACTCATCCACATAGATAATGCTTTTACTTCATCTTTTGAAACATCTTTATGAAATCTGATTCCACCTTTAAAAGGTCATCTTGAATCATTATGTTGACTTCTAAATCATATAAAAGTTTTTATACTTCAATTATCCATTCTAACAGGAATATTTACTTCAATCACTCTTTTGGGATGAGATATTATCTCAAATTCATTCATATCTATACTACATTCTTTAGATATTTCACAAGCTATTTTCATTTGCTTTCTAGCATTTTGCAAAATACTCTGCATATTTTTTTCCAACATATTTTTTATTGAGAAAATAAAAACATAGTGATTATAACTAAAAACCTTAAAAAAACCTAAAAAATTAAATCTCTAAATTTTTATAATGCTTGAGTTTATAACTTTTTTGTTCTTTTAAAATTGTTATAATATCAAATCTTATATTCTCAAAATCTAATTTATTTCTTATAACATAATATTCTATTGTTTTTTTTAATCTTTTAAGTTTTTTCTTTGTAATGGACTCTTCTGGTATTCAATAATTAAGACTATTTCTAAATTTTACTTCTAAGAATACAACAATATTATTTATTTTTGAGATTATATCTATCTCTCAAAATCTTCTAAATTTAAAATTTGTATCCAATATATCATATCAATTTTTTTGAAGATATTTAATAGCAATAATTTCTCCTTCATCTCATGTCTTTTTTGTTGATTGCATAAATTTAAATTATTTTTTTTAATATTTCTTCATTTATATTCTCTCTGCTTCTTAAAATTCCTTTCTTTTCACATTCTACATTTATCCATTTTTTATTTTTAGCTAAGTCTTTAGCTAAATTACTAGCTTTTTCTAAATGATTTTTATTTGATTCATTTATATCCTTCTTTTTTCATCTTTTTTCAATAAGTTCTAAGTTTTTTTCTAAACTTAAATCTAGAAAAAATATTTTATCAGGTTTTGGAATATTAAATATATTGTATTCTAAATCCTCTAACCAATCTATATATTTGATTCTTTCTTTTTTATCTTCTATATCACATCAACCATGAAACATACTAGAGCTAACATACCTGTTAGTAATTATATAGTCATAATCTCAAATATCATTTTTATAATTTTGGTAATCATCAAATCTATCAATTGCAAACAAAATACTTTCTTGTTTAGCTGAAAGCGTAGAATATTCTCCATTTAAATACTTTCTAATAAAAAAACTGGATTCATTATTATATCTTGGATAATTTAAAATTAAAACTTTTTTTCAAATAGAAATTAATTTTTTTTCAAGTAATTTAACTTGAGTTTCTTTTCAACTTCAATCAATTCAATCAATTACTATAAACAAAATAAATAAATTATTTCTTAAAATATATTAATATATTAAATATTTTTCTAAAAATATAAAGTGTTTATTTGTATTTTTCAATATCTTTTGTAAAATATGTTAAATTAAATAATAAAATTATTGAAATATATGTGAATAGTTGAAGATTTAGAAAATGCTATAAATATAGTTGAACTTGTTTCAAAATATACAAATATAAAAAAAGCTTGAGTTAATTATAAAGCTCTTTGCCCTTTTCCATGACATAGTGAAAAAACTCCTTCCTTTGTTATTTCTCCATCAAAACAATTAGCATATTGTTTTGGTTGCCATAAATGATGATGATCTTTAAAATTTATAATGGATATTGAAAATTGTGATTTTAAGGAAGCAATTGAAATACTTTGAAATTTTACTTGAATAAAGATAAACACTAATTTTAATAAAAAAGAATTTGAAGTAAAAAAAAGTATTTATTCTCTTTATAAAACAGCAATAAATTATTACAAAAAAGCCTTAGAAAATAACTTTAATATTAAAAAGTACTTATTAGATAGGTGAATAAAAGAACAAACAATAAAAAATTTTCATTTTTGATATTCAGACAGTTGATTAAATCTTTATAATTATCTTAAAAATAAATGATATGAAAAAAATATCATAAATCAATCCAAAATATTTGTAGATATAAATTCAAAAAAAGATAAATTTATCAACAGAATTATTTTTCCAATTCAAAATCAACGAGGAGATTTTGTGGCATTAGCATGAAGGATTGTGTGAAAAGGAGAACCAAAATATTTAAATTCACCTGCTTCAAAAATATATGACAAGTCATCTATTCTTTATTGATTATATTCAGCTAGAAATAATATAACAAAAAAAAATTACGTTATAATCACTGAATGATATATGGATACTATTTCATTACATGAAGCCAATTTTTTTAATACAGTTTCTGTATCATGAACAGCATTAACAGAAAAACATATACAAATTTTAAAAAAATTAACTAATAAAATGTATCTTTGTTTTGATTGAGATAATGCTTGAGAAAAAGCTACTAAATTATCACTTGAACTTTTAAAAAACAAATGATTAGAAATAAAAATAATTTTATTACCTAATTGAAAAGATCCAGATGATGTAATAAAATCATGAAAAGATTTTTGAAAATATATAGAAAATGCTCTAACTCCTATTTGATACTATATAAAAAAAAGCAATTTTAATATAAATAGTATAGATGAAAAAAGAAAATTATTAGATATTTTACTAAATATAATAAATTCTTACTCTGATCAAATAGAAAAAGAATTTTATATAAAAGAAATATCTAAATTACTCGATATATCTGAAAGAATTATTTATGATAAATTAAATAGATTTTTTTTAAAAAAAGAAATAAAAATATGAGAACATAAAAAAATAGATTTTTCTATAACTGATATTTCTATATGATATATATTAAAACACAACAAATTATTAAAAATCTTTAATAAAAAAATAATCTTTAAAAAAGAAGTAGATTTTAATTTAATAGCTTGTTTAGAAAAACCCAAAGACTTTATACAATCTTTAGAATTAAGTAAAAAAGAAAAATATAGAGCTATTATATTAATGATAGAAAATAATAAAGAAAACCAACAAGCTATACAAAATAAAATAGAAAATTTAATAAAAAAAATAAATAAAGATTCTTACAATAAAATAACAAATAGATTAAAAGAACGTATGAAAAAAGATGATATAAATGCTTTTAAAAAATATTCAGAGATAATAAAAATAGCTAAAAAAGAAAAAATAATATAAGATTTTTTTCTTGCTAAAATACTTTTAATTTATATAATCTATCTGAAAATCAGTTTTTTACACAAAATAAATGAAAATAATAAAATAATAATACTATTACTTCTTTCTATAAAATTTAAAAGAAGGTTTTTTTGTATTATATAAATATATCTCTATATAATAACTTCAATAATATGGTAACAAAAAAAAATTTACAAAACAATAAAAAAAATAATACGAAAATAGAAGAAATAGATATAGATTCTTTATTTACAAAAGATAAAAAAGAGAAATTTAAAAACAATGATTTTAAAGAAATAGAAGTAATAAAAAAAGATAGGGGGTTAAAAAAGATGCCTATAGACAGAAATAAAGATAAAAGAAGGATATGAAAATGAATACAAAAATTTGTAGACAATAGTATTGATGAAGATATTTTAAATAAATTTCCAGAAGAAATTCAAGAATTAATGAAAAAGTGAAAAAAAGAATGACGTATAACTCAAGATGAATTAATGAAAGCTATTCCTAATGCGGAAGATGATTTAGATTTTTTAGATGAAATATATACACAATTCATACAATTAAAAATAAAAATTGTTGATAATCTTGATAAAGCTAATTTATTTGATAAAAGTAATAAGAAAAATAAAAAAAATAAATCAAATACTATATCATTATCAGAAATAAGTGATGATTCTATAAGAATGTATTTAAATGAAATATGACGAGTTGATTTAATAAATGCTGCTGAAGAAATAAGTTTATGAAGAAAAATAAAAGCTTGAGACCAAGAAGCTAGAAAAAAATTAGCTGCAGCTAATTTAAGGTTGGTAGTTTCTATTGCTAAAAAATATATGTGAAGATGACTTTGATTACTTGATTTAATTCAAGAAGGAAATGTTTGATTATTTAGAGCAGTAGATAAATTTGATCCAAATAAATGATTTAAATTTTCAACTTATGCAACTTGGTGGATAAGACAATGAGTCACAAGAGCTATTGCAGATCAAGCTAGAACAATAAGAGTTCCTGTTCATATGATAGAAACTATTAATAAATTTACACATACTTATAGACGATTAACTCAAGAATTGACTCGTGAACCTCTTATGGAAGAATTAGCAACAGAACTTGATATGGATATTAAAAAAGTAAGACAAATAATGAGAATATCTCAAGATATACTTAGTCTTGATACTCCTGTATGAAGTGAAGAAGATACTTCTCTTTGAGACTTTATAGAAGATGATAAAACACAAACCCCCGATGAACAAACCAATATGAATTTATTAAAAGAAAATTTATATGAAATGCTTGATTTTTTAACTCCTAGAGAAAGAAAAATTATCATAATGAGATTTTGACTTGATGGTTGAGATGTACATACTCTAGAAGAAGTATGAAAAGAATTTTGAGTAACAAGAGAAAGAATAAGACAAATAGAAGCTAAAACATTAGAAAAATTAAAAGAACATCCAAATGCTGATAAAATAAAATTCTTTTAAATAAATAAAAAACTAGTTTTACCTAGCTTTTTATTTATTTTATTTATCAAATAAAGGTGGAGGAGTTGTTTGTTGCAAAGGATTATATTCTATAACTACTGGATATTTTGCAAGAGGATCCGTCACTAAATTAGTTATTACTCTTACAAAATTTCAATTTTCTCAAGAACATACTCATAAAGGACAAGTTCATCATCATATAACTTTTCATCAATTAACTGGTTCTCCTCAAATTATAAAATATCTTCTTAAATAATTTAAATCATATTTTTGAGCCTCCATTCTTTTTTCTTGATTATTTCAAGTAATACAATCCCCAGATGTTATATAATATGGACATATATTATTAATAGATCATCATAAAGTATTTTCGCTAAAAATTGAACCATATATATGTAATTGATTTTTTAAAAGATTTTGATCCATTCATCATCATAATTCTAATCAATTATAACTTATTAATGCTTTATCTGCATACATTGTTCATACAATATTTGTTACACTTGGATCTATATATATATTTCAACCATTTCAATTTATATCACTAAGTACTATTATTCATAGTATATCTTTTTCTATATCTCAATAATACATATCATCTTCAATATATAAATCCATTCATTCAATAATTATAGTTTTTCTTCATTCAATAAGTTCATCATTATTTCATAAATGCACGATTCCTCAAGTATCTCAGAAATACAATATTTTATTATTATAAATCCTTTTTCAATCTATATTTAACCATTTTTTTCAAGTTAAATCTTTTATATCAATAGTTCAACTAATATCTACATCATTTTGATCTGGTAATATATTTTTAATAAAAGTTAAAATATTCTTTTTTAAATCTCTTTTTGTTATTGTTTTATCTAATTTTCATAATATATGTATATCATCCATATTTTGATTTATAATTAATTCATGTGTTTTTTCTTTTGTAGTAGAAGATATACCTAAGATTTTAATTCATACTGCAGATGTAGTTCAAGAACTTATTAATGAATGGTAACTAGGTTTTCATATTATATCTGAATTTTGTGTTATACTATATCCTCATAAATTATAAGCTATATGAGTAGAAAAAGTACTATTTGTTATAGAATTAATAGTTGCTCATGATGAAATATTCAATCTAGTATCATAATTTACTAATCATAAATTATTAAAATATGGATCAAGTAAATTATTAAAAGAAGTAATTCATGCCCTAAGGGATACAAAATCAGGTAACATACTTCCAGATAAACTAAGAGTTAAATCTGGATTATCTTGATTAGTTGATCCCGAGCTAAATTTTATAAATACAGATCTTGGAGGTGTAGTTCAGGTATTTGCTTGAATTTGTAAACTTGAATTTTGTTTTACTCATTCTAAAAATCAATAATCAAATATATCTCAGGAGATCGTTGTCTGAAATAAAGGGTTGAATCTAAATTGTATATTATTAGTATTTGTAATTGGTATTCAAAGATTTGTTCATCATAAAGTATCTGTTATATCTGTAGTTATATTATTAATAGTATAATGAGCATTTATATCAGATATTTTTCCTCAAGTTACAGAATTAGCAGTAGGAGTATAAACTCTAACTCCTAAAGGATAAAATCATGTTGCTGAAATTTGATTAGCTAAAATATCTGTTCAATTTCATATCCCACTAACAACTGTTCCTAATGTATCTTTTAAAATAATAGAACTAGATGAAGTTCTTGTATATTGATCTAAATACATAGTATTATCTCTATTAATATTAAATCCTATTGTTCTACTTATAGGTGCAGCTGGAATTATTTCATTTCAATATATATCTTTAAGTTCTACATTTAAAGGTTTTAATACACCATCTGAATAATTTGTATTTAATTCAAGATTATTTCTTTCTACTAAATTAATTGATGATGTTCATATATTATTAGTGTTAGCATATACATTATAAAAATAATTTATAGGTGCTGCTAAAGTATTTCAAGCTTCATCTGTTATATTAGTTATGTTAAAATCATATCTTCTGAATCAAGCTGCATTAAAATCACATCATATATTTACTTCACTTATATCAAAAAAATGATTTAAAGGAGAACTACTTGATGATTTATTTATAAAATTTCATCAACAAGTTGAAGAATCTTCAAATTCAGCTTGGATATTAGTAATAGGAGCTCCTCCATTAACTCAAACAGTTAAATTTGTAATTTGAGCATTATTTGCAAGTAGGTTAATTCAACTTAATTGTGTTACTGTAACATCTAATAGTGTTGGTGCAATATCATCTCTTGTAATACAATGAACTGTAACTGTTGTAGCTGTTTCCGTAAAACTAAAAGGAAACCCATTTACTCAACAAGATGTTTTAAAATTTTCCCCATTTGTATCAGCTCTATTTCCAACAACTGTAAATGTTAAACTGTTATAAAAATTATGATTAGCACAAGTTCAAGGAATTCAAACTCATCAAACATATTTATTATGAGTTCAATCCGTATTACTAGGGGCTGAACAATTTGTTACATTAACTGCAGAATACACAAAATTTATTCAAAAAACTATAAGTGTAAAAAGTATTATTATTAACTTTTTCATATATAAATATAAAAATTAAATCTATTTTATACTATTACATCATATATTTCT
>CAMZKR010000067.1 GCA_947311335.1 uncultured bacterium | reverse complement strand
TTACTTTTATGCATATTTTAATAGTATAAATTAATAAAAATTGATATTATTTAAAATAATAATTTATTAGTTTCTATATATATTAGAACATATATATGTATTATTGTCAAGTAAATTATATTATGCCAACAATTCTTTGAATAGACCCATGAACTACAACTATATGATATGCTATTATAAATAAAGATCGTGGTTTAAATCTAATTGATTTTTGAGTTTTTAAAACAACTCCTAAAATTGAATTAAAATATAAACTTCAAGAGATTTGAAAAGATATAAAAGAACTTATAAAGAGCTATTCACCTGATTTAGTTGTTATAGAAAAATTGTATTTTACTACAAATGTAAAAACTTGAATAGATGTAGCTCAAGCTAGATGAGTTATGATGTATGAATCTATAAAAAAAAATATTAATATACTTGAATATACTCCCCTTCAAGTTAAAAAAGCAATAACATGAAATGGTTCAGCTAATAAAAAACAACTTCAAAAGGCTATAAAAATTATTTTTTGATTAAAAATAATTCCAAAACCAGATGATGCAGCTGATGCAATAGGTCTTGCTTATATGTGAGCTTTAAATAATAGATTAATAAAAATAAAAAATTGAAATTAGTTTTTTATGCTTGTTTTTTGAAATATTTTTTATATACTACATTTACTTTTTATAAGGGTTTAGCTTAATTAGAAGAGTGCTCGGCCTCCGAAGCCAAGAAGCGTAGGTGCAATTCCTACAGCCCTTGCCATATTTAATATAAAAAATATGAAATTTCTATATTATATTTTTAAAACTCAAGAAAATTAGTTCTTTTTTAAATCTCTATTATTTCATTTTTTAAAAATAAATTTCCAATCTTTATTGGATTTTTTAATTTAGTATACAATAAATTTGGGACTCAAATATCAGCTAAGTATATTTTTCAAAAATAATCCTTATTTATTTTATTTAAAAAAGCTGTTTTAGGTAAAGCTAAAGTCATTGTATAATTAGCTTTTATACAAGGATTAAATACTTTTCAAGTTGTTGAATCTATTCCTGAAGGAATATCTAAAGATAATATTTTTGTTTTACTATTATTTGCTCAATTTATACTTCAATATTCTAAAATCTTTCATTTTGGTGTTCAATTAAGATTATATCAAATAAGTCAATCAATTAATAAATCTTGATTATTTTTTAAAGAATTTATATCATTATGTATTTGTATTCATAATTTTCTTAAAATATTTAATTGTTTTTTTATAACTTCCTTAAGTGATTTTTTGTCTTTATATAAAATAATCTCAATATTTATTCATTTATTAAATAAGTGTCTAGCACAAACTATGGCTCAACCTCAGTTTCATCAAGATCAAATTAAAACTAAAATCTTTTTATTTATAGTATATTTAAAGATCTGATTAAGCACAAGTTTAGCAAGATTTCTTCAAGCATTTTCCATCATCTGAATCAATTCTATCTTATAATAATTAATCATCAAATAATCAACTTTTTTAATTTTTAATATTATATTTTTTTATATAATTATTTAAATAATTATAACCATATTTTACTTCTTCAAATTCTTTTGACCATTTATTTTTATTTAAAGTATAAGTAAAATGTGAAATATTTTTATTTCAATGAATATTTCTATCTATTTGCTCTGTTCTTATTTGAAGTTCAACCAATATTTCAATATCTCTAAACAAACTAATATAACGATAATGTATACTTTTATATCAATTTTGTTTAGGACTAAGTATATAATCTTTTTTATTTAAATAAATATATTTATCTTCAAATACTTTAACAAATCTTTTTAAATTTTGAATTGATTTAAAAATAATTCTTGTTCATAATATATCAAATATATCATTTCATTTTTTTCTTTTTATTTTATTATAAATACTAAAATATGTTTTTCTTCTGATTTTTGTTTTTCATATTACATTTGCCTCTGACATAGTATCAGCTAAGTTATTTATTATGCTTATAAAATGTTCTCATGGCAATTCTAATTTTTTAATTTTTTTAAAATAAAATCTTTTTGTTTTTAGATATCTCCATGGAAATAAGTGTTTAAAATATATATCTTGAAAAAATCATAAATATTTTGAATCTCTTAATGTTAAATAAGGAATAATTAATCATGAAAACTTATAATAATTTTCTTTATTTTTAATTAAGTTTAAATAATCTTTTCAATATGATAATATTGTTAATTTAATAATCATTTTAACTAAAAATAATTCATAATCCATTTCAAAAATACTTTTTAAATATTTCTTTTTATTTCAATCCATTTCATAATCATAAACTTTTTTTAAAATAATAAGTCGTTCTCTATAATATTCTGAAATTAATCAATCTTTTAAATCTATTAATCAAAAGAATAATAATCAATGAAAAACTGCTAATATAATGGTTCTTTCATCTTTTGAATATTTCTTTATCCTAATAATTGAATTTTTATATAATAGTAAATATTTTTTTGATACATTAATAAAATAATTATTTAATAAAAAATCATATTCTTTTTGTAGTTTAATATTTCTAAACTTGATATAAAGACTTGTTATCATCTCACAATATTTTTAAAATGTATCTATCTATATGTATATTTAGAGATTTATTTTACTTTTAAAAAATATTAATGCAACAAACAATCTATTGATTTCTAATTTAAATTATGTAAAAATATAATATATTATTTCTTGCAGTTTATAATATCAACTGAAATCAAGTTTAAAATAAAATAAGTAAATAAAAATACTTTTAAAGCTAAGATTATTAATCAAGATATTATTAATTTAAAATTAATT
>CAMZKR010000066.1 GCA_947311335.1 uncultured bacterium | reverse complement strand
TTTGAATTAATGAGACAAAAAAAAGATATTTATGGAGTAAAAATAGAGGGTGATAGATATGATACTGGTAGTAAAGTTTGATTTTTAAAAGCAACTATTGCTTACTGATTAAAAAATGATGAAGTAAAAGATGAATTAAAAGGATTTATTAAAGGATTAAAAATTTAAAAATGCTAAATATCAATTTAGATAATTTACTTTTTAGTAAATGATTTCTAAACTTAAAATACAAGACTAAAAAAACTCAAGCTATAAAAAATTTAAAAGAAAAATTTGATAATAATAAGCTTGATTTTTTAAGAGTTGATGAAATTGTTGATACAAAAAAAATTAATGATTTTGTAAAAGAAAAAAAATGAGATTTTGAAAATATTGTTATTCTAGGAATATGAGGTTCAGCTCTTTGAACAAGAGCTATTATGCATGCTTTGAAGTGAAAATATTATAATGAATTATCTAGAAAAAAAAGATTAGATAATCCTAAATTATATATTTTAGATAATATTGATTCATCTGAAATAGATAATTTACTTGAAAATATAAAACTAAAAGAAACTCTTTTTATTGTAATTAGTAAATCAGGGTGAACAATTGAAACTATTTCTTTATTTAATTTTTTCAAAAATCATATAAAGAAACAAAATTTAGAAATAGAAAAACATTTTGTAATAGTAGCTTGAGAAAATTCAAATTTTAAAAAAGATAGTCAAAAAAAATGACTTAAAGTTTTTGATATTCCTGAAAGTATTTGAGGTAGATTTTCAGTTTTTACTTCTGTTTGACTTTTACCTCTTGCTTTTATTTGAGTTGATATAGATAGAATTCTTAAAAGTGTAAAAAAATATAGAAAAAATATTTTTAATGAAAATTCAAATGAGAATATTGCTCTATTAACTTGAATGATAAATTATCATTCTTATATGGAACTATGAAAAAATATTTTAGTTTTGTTTCCTTATGCTACAAATTTATTTTATTTTTGAGAATGGTATAAACAACTTTTGGCTGAAAGTTTGGGAAAATGAGGTTTGTGATTAACTCCAAATACTGCTATTTGAGTAACAGATCAGCATTCACAACTTCAACTTTATTATGATTGACCAAATGACAAAATTCTCAATTTTATTGAAGTTGAAAATTTTTGAATAGATTACAAAATAAATTCCCAAATAAGCTTTAAACAGCTTCTTGATATAGAAAAATTTGCAACTGCAAAAAGTATAACTGATTATAATAAAATAAATTATACTTTAAAAGTAGAAAAATTAGATGAAGAAAATTTAGCTGAATTGATTTTGATGTATGAAACACAAATAGCAATTATGGCAGAATTTTTTGGTGTAAATGCTTTTGATCAACCTTGAGTTGAAATTTGAAAAAATATTGCAAAAGAAAAAATAAAAAAAGAATTTGAAGAGCTTGATTATTTAATAAATAATAATACTAAAAATATTACTTTTATAGGATGATGAAATGGTCAATCTTGAATTTTGAAACTTTTTAAAGAATATACTAATAAAATAAAAGAAACAAATCCAATAAAATATAATATTTCTTCTATTGTTGCTATGAGTGATGATTGAAGGACAACTTGAATGCTTATGAAAGCTTTTCATGAAGAATTATGAATTCATTTACCCCCACCTGGTGATTTAAGAAGAATTTTATTTACTTTGTCTAATAGTAAATATAAAGATTTTTTTTCAATTATTTTTAATAAGACTTTTGAAGAAAATGAAAGTATATGAAATTATTCTATAATTGAATTATTTAATTTAATTTCAAAAGAATTACTTGAAGAAAATAAACTTGAAGATTTAAAAGAATATGTAGAAGATTTTGTAAATAAAAAATGAAAAATATATGAACTTTTGCTAAAAAAATGAGCTGGTGTTTTAGATTATAAATTACCTTTAAAAACTTCATTAAAAGGTCATAAATTTTGAAATATTTTGATGGCAAGTTTATATTATAATTTTGATAGAAGTTATGAAAAAATGCTTGAATTTATGAAGAATTTACTTGAAGTAAATGGTGAAGTTTTACCTATTACAATTGATAAGGCTTGAATAAAAGCAATTTTAGAAGATTGAAAAATAATAGAAACTCAGGATAATATTTCAAATGTGGCAGATTATAATTCTACTATTAATAAAATTGATTTTTTGGATGAAAATAATCTACCAAAAATAACAGGAAATATAAAAAAAACTATAAAGAATTCTGATTATATAATTATTGGTCCTGGAGATTTATATACTTCAATAATTGCAAATTTTATAGTTGAGTGATTAACTGAAGAAATTGAAAAAACTGAAGCAAAAATTATATATGTTTTAAATGCAAATAATAAAAAGTGAGAAACTACTAATTATAAAGTTGAAGATTTTGTAAATAAAATAAATAATTTTTTATGAAATAAAAAAATAGATTATTTAATGTGAAATTCTGTTATTCCTGAATTATCTACTGAACAAAAACAAAAATTTAAAAATGATATTTCTGTGAAATGATGAAATTATTTAATTTTAAATGAAAATACAAAAGAAAATATTTTTAAAAATAATAAGAAAATTAAAATAATTTCTTGAGAATATATAAATGCAAAAGATTTATATAGATATAATGAAAACTTAATAAAAGATCTATTATCTATTTTGAAATAAAAAAAATATAACAAGGTGGCTTTAGCCCCTTGTATTTTTTTATTTTTTCAAAAAAAAAGAAGCCATAAATGGACTTTTCTATTTTTTTGTTGATTTTTTCTTTTTTTCTATAACTTCTTCCTCAGAATCATCATCATTTTTTTTTCAAAAATTTCAAATAATTTCAAAAACCTTTTCTTTAATAATATTTGGAATAGTTTTATAGCTAGCCAAGTAAGATTTAAATTGATTATAATAATCAACTATTTCCAAAACTGGATTTAAAATTTTGATAACTTTAAATAATATTATAGTTAAAAGAGTTCAAACTATAACAGTAAATAATGATAAAACTATATATAGTATATCAAGTGTTGTAAGTGTAATCATAATATTTAAATTAATCTATATTTTCAATTGCTTTTATAATATTCAAATCTAGAGTTTTTACAATAGTTTTTATATTTTCTTCTCACAAAATAATCTTTTCCAATTTTTCATCTTTAAATAGAACTAAAGCTGGAGTTTCTTTGATTTTGTAAGATTTTAAATCTTTTAAATCAAGGTCACACATTTTCAAATTAATATTTGATGCAAAAGCTTTTGCTGATAAAACTGGCAGTTGAATCAAGGCATCTTTATAAAAATCTGAATCTTTTTTTATAAAAATAACAATAGAATGTTTTATAAATTCTTTTGTTTCTAGAGTTTTTTCATCAGTAAAAGTGGTAGTTTTTGAGCTAGCTATAATTTTATCTAAATCCTCTTTAGTTTTCAATACCATACTTGATTCAGATAATTTTTTTGCCATCTTTTCCACTGTATCATTTTTCAACTTTACAGCCTTAGCTTTCCATTCAGCAAATCCCATATTTTATTTTTAAATTATAATATATTTATATATTAACATATTTAGTATAAAAAAGAAAATTTTTATACTAAATTTTTAAAAATTTCAACTTTATCTAGTTTTTCCCAAGATACATCATCTCTACCAAAATGTCCTCAACTTGCAGTTTTTTTTGTAAATTGGTTTTTTAAGATCAAGAGTTTTTATTATTCCATCTGGAGTTAAATCAAAATTATTTTTTATAGCATCAACTATTTTTTTAGTTTCTACTTTTGAAGTTCCAAAAGTTTCAACAAAAATTGAAACAGGTTCAGCTACTCAAATAGCATATCCAAGCTGAACTTCAGCTCTTTCACAAATTCCA
>CAMZKR010000065.1 GCA_947311335.1 uncultured bacterium | reverse complement strand
CTCTCATTATTTACATTAGTTGTATTTATATTTATTTTTATATTTGGTTTATAATAATCTTTTATTAATTCTGGCCACTCTAAAATTACAATTCAATCATTATTATCAAGTATTTCTTCTCATCAAATAGAAATAAATTCATCATAATTAGATAACCTGTAAAGATCGAAATGATATATATTTAATATTTTATTATTATTATTATTTTTAATATATTTGTTATAATAAACATAAGTAGGTGAGGTTATATTTTCATTTACAAATAATAATTTATTAATAATATATTTTGTTAATGTTGTTTTACCTGCTCATAAGTTTCAATAAATAAATATTATTGATGGTTCTTTTATATCTAATTTTAATTTTCCAAAATTATCAAGTTTATATATATTATTCATTTGTTTTTTTTACTATTAAAAATTTGCTTAAACATTTATTTTAGTATATAATATTTTTATAAACAATATTTATTAAATAAACAAAATTATATGGAAACTATAATAGAAGTAAATAAAAAAGAAATTGATTGATTAACTATCTTTACATTTTCATGAGAATTAGATGAAACAAATGCTGATAAAACTTTTGCTTCAATATATGAAGAAATATGAGATTTTACAGATAAAAAAATAATTCTTAATCTAAAATGATTAAAGTATATGAATTCTAAATCTATAGGTTATATTGCTGATGTATTTTCTAATATTGAAGATAATAATTGAGAAATGTATATAACTGATTGTAGCGAATGAGTTAAAGATGTATTAGAATTAGTATGAATAACTACAATTATACCTATTGTTGATAAAGAAGAAAATGCAATCAAATCTATGAAATAATAATTAAATTATCATGGAAACTAAAATTATAGTAAATAAAAAAAAAAATTGACTGAATAACTATCTTTACATTTTCATGAGAATTAGATGAAACAAATGCTGAAAAAGCTTTCACTAAAATATATAAAGAAATATGAAATATTCTTGAAAAAAATATAATATTAAATTTAAAATGACTAAAATATATAAATTCTAAATCTATAGGTTATATTGCTCATATATTTTCTGATATTTCAGATCATAATTGAAAAATGTATATAACTAATTGTAATCAATGAGTTAAAGATGTATTAGAATTAGTATGAATAACTACAATTATATCTATTATAAATACTGAAGAAAATACAATTAAATATATAAAAGAAACTAGAAAATAAAAACTTTAAATTAAAGTTTTTATTTTTTGATTAAATTTCTCTAAACTAAAATTATTTGCTCTAAATTCACAATCATTTTTCATTTCTAAACATCTTTCTGGTGTCAAATATTTTATGGCATAAATAATATCTTCGACTTGAATATTTTTATTAAGTAACAATCAAGTTTCTTTATCAATAATAGTTTCTTTTAATCATCAATCATTAACTCAAATAACAGGTTTTCAAGCTGACATACTTTCAATAGGGCTCATTCAAAAATCTTCATCAATAGGTATATAAATAGTTGCAATACAATTTCATATATAATTATAAAATCAAATATTTCAAGGTAATGTTACAAATTTTATATTTTTGCACAACTTGGCTATATTAAAAATATCATTCTTTTGTGGATCATTTTCTCAATAAATAACAATCAATTTTTTATTTGGCATTTTTTTAAATGCCTCAACTATTAAATCAACTCTCTTTACACTTGATAATCTAGCGAAACTTAAATAATAATCTTTTTGATCAATAAATTTAAACTTATTTAAATCAACTGGTGGATATAAGATAGTAGATTTTAATCATAAAAGAGTCTTTATTCTTTTTTGTGTATTTATTGAATTTGTTAAAATTAAATCCATTTTTTTTATATCATATTCATACATCTTTCTAAAAAGAAAAGATAACAAAATAAAAATTGGTTTTAATAGTACATTTATTTTGCTTAAATATATGTTTTTTAAATCATATAAATATCTAGGTGGTGTATGGCAATAATAAATCTTTTTTTGATTATTCTTTAATTGTCTAACTGCACTTATACAATCTCAGCTAAAAATAATAATTTTATACTCTTTTAAAAAATTTGTTTTAAATAAAAATGCTATTTTTAATTTTATATGTCTGAGTCCTTTTATAAAAATTTCATTAGATATTGAAATAAGTTTTCCATTAAATCATTCTTTTTTCAAATCAAAACTCCCGTTACTAAAAAAACCTGAAGCAATATCTGATTTTAAAATTTTTCACATCATCATAATAAGTCTTTCTCATCATCACTTATACAAAAATGTATCATGTAGTATAATTATTTTTTTCATTAATATACTATATTAATATGTTATTTATTAAATATTAATAATAAAATTTAACTTATCAAAATAAAAAATAAAAAACTTGATATATAAAAAAAGATTATTAAATTCATTCTATTATATTAACTATTTATAACAAAAATGAAAATAATATTTGTTACATGAGGTTCTATATCATGACTATGAAAATGAATTACAGCTTCTTCTATATGAAAAATTTTGAAATCTGCTTGATTAAGTATAGCAATGATAAAAATGGATCAATATTTACAAGTTGATGCATGAACAATGTCCCCATATGAACATTGAGAAGTTTATGTTACAAATGATTGAACAGAAACAGATTTAGATTTATGAAATTATGAAAGATTTACAAATGAAAATTTATGATCTGATAATTATATAACAACATGAAAAATTTACTCAAGTGTTATAAATAAAGAAAGGCAATGAAAATATTTATGAAAAACTGTTCAAGTTATCCCCCATGTAACAAATGAAATAAAAGAAAGTATTTTAAAGGTAGCTAAAGAAAAAGATATAACAATTGTGGAAGTATGATGAACTGTTTGAGATATAGAATGACAACATTTTTTAGAAAGTATAAGACAATTAAAAAATGAATTATGAAAAAATAATGTTATGTATTTGCATGTTATACCACTTTTATATCTAAATTTTTCTTGAGAAGTAAAAACAAAGCTAATACAACACTCTGTTATGAAATTAAGAGAATATTGAATATTTCCAGATATGCTAATATGTAGAACTGAAGTTAATATAACTCAGGACATAAAAGAAAAACTTTTTATGTTTTGTGAGGTTCCTATGCAAAATATAATAGAAGCAAAAGATGCTAGTTCAATATACAAAGTACCAGAGATGTTTAAAAAACAAAATGTTGATAAAATTATATTAGAACATTTTAAAATAAAATGAAAAACTTCTAATTTAAGAAAGTGGAACGCTTTAGTATCAAAAATATTAGAACCAAAAAATAAAATAACAATATGAATAATATGAAAATATATAGAATTTGAAGATACATACAAAAGTATAAACGAGGCTTTTATTCATGCTTGAGTAGCAAATAATACAAAGGTGAAATTAAATTGGATAAATTCAGAAAAGTTAGAAAAACATGATTTCAAAGAAATTTTAAAAAAACATTATAATAATGGAGAATTATTTTGAATATTAATTCCTTGAGGTTTTGGAAACAGATGAATTGAATGAAAAATAAATGCAGTAAATTATGCTAGAAAAAATAAAATACCTTTCTTATGAATATGTTTATGATTGCAAGTCGCTGTTATAGATTTTACTAGAGATATATGTAAATTAAAAAATGTAAATTCAACAGAATTTGATAAAGAATCAAGTAATCCTGTTATAGATTTTCTTGAAGAACAAAAAAATATAAGTAAAAAAGGGTGAACAATGAGACTTGGTTCATATAAAGCAAAATTAAAGAAATGAAGTTTAACTTATAAATTATATAAGAAAGATAATATAACTGAAAGACATAGACATAGGTATGAAGTAAATCCAAATTATCATAATATATTAGAAAAAAAATGATTAATCTTTTCTTGAATGTCATTAGATAGAAAATTAGTTGAGTTTATTGAACTTAAAAATCATCCTTATTTTATAGCCACTCAGGCTCATCCTGAATTTAAATCAAGACTAGAAAAACCTCATCCACTATTTGTTTGATTAGTAAAGGAAAGTTTAAAGAAATTAAAAAGTTAACCAATTACTATTTAATATTTCTTTTTTTAAATATCTTTTACAAACATATCATTCTTTTCAAAGATTATTCTTCTTATTTGATATAAAAACTCTTACTTTAAAACATCATTTATTATTTATCTTTCCTATTTGTTTCAAAATATCTCATTTATTTAAATACGCAATAATTTTATTAAAATAATTATTATTTAATTTTAATGCCTTAACTTTTACACTAAAAAATATATATTCTTTAATATAATTAT
>CAMZKR010000064.1 GCA_947311335.1 uncultured bacterium | reverse complement strand
TTTTTCATTATTAAACTTATTTTTAATGAAGTTTTGCAATTCATCAAAGAACTTTTGATTTAATCAATTATCATTAAAATAGGTTTCATTAATTTTATCAATAAATTCTTTTTGTAAAAAATCATTTATTTTTTCAATATCATCTTTTTTTGTTATAATAGAATTATCAAAGTTATTTGCTAATTCTTCATAATAGGATTGAAATGTGTTTTCTTTTGGTTTCATAATAATTATTATTTAGGAATATTATATATTATATTATTTTGTCATATTTTTCAAAAAATTTGTATCTCCATAAAATGTTGAATATCTTCAATCATTTTAGTATTTTCTGGTTTTTTTCATTTGAGATTTTTTTGTTTAAATCAATTTTCTTTTATTGTATTTTCTTTTATTTTTTGTAAATTTCAAATTCAATGTTGTTTTTCTATATTTAATAATGCTTGTGATTCAATTATTGAATCAAAATCTATCATTTGATTATTTGATCACTCTCATTTGACTCTTCAAGTCAATATACTATCATAATAAGTAGCTCATGCTCTTCATTTTAAATCTTCAAATTTATGTTTTATATAATTATCAAATTTATAATTTTCTACTAAAAATTTAAAATCTTTCTTTTCTATTACCATAGTAGCATATTTTGGGTCAAGTCAATAAATTTTTAATCATTTATCTACACTTTCTCTTAAATTTGTATATTGTTTGGCTCATCAAAATGGAATATCAAATATTTGATAAGAAGATTTTAATCATCATTTTGAAACATTTAATTTAACTTTTTCACTAAATGCTGTAATTATCATGATTTCATCATTTATTTTTAATTCTTTTAATCTTTTAACTTCATTTTGTATTAATATATTAGGTTTTGAAAAACCTTTTTCTTTTAGTTGATATTTTAATTCATTAGTAATATTTTTTAAATTTTCTTTTCAAATCTCTTTATAATAATTTAAAGCTTCTTTTATTTTCAATTTAGATAATATTTCAATATCAATAGTATTTGCACTATTTGGTAATCAAAGTCTTTTCTTTAATCAAGATAATTTATTTTTATTATCATAATAATCAATATCTAATTTAATATTTTTTATATTATCAGGTAGTAAATTATATAATTCAATATTCTTTTTTCTAATATCTACAATTGATTTTTCAAACTCCTTTACTTTTTCTCTTTTTTGTAATTCCTTAATTACTAAATTTTCAAAATCTAATTCTTTTTTAGGAACTATTTCATCTACTTTATTATTAGTTTCTAAAATTACTTGTTTTAAATCAGAACTATTTACTAATCTTTCCTTATTTATTCTTAATTTTGATATCTGTTTCATTCAAAATATCACTGTCTTTTTTCAAACATAAGCAGTAGCTCAAATTCAAGTTCAGATTAATCATAAATCAGCTACAGCTTTTCATTTTTCATAAGCATTTCAGTCCCATATAGTCCAAATACTTTCTCATATTGCTTTTACTATTTGTTTTAATCATTCAAGGCTTGCTAATTGACTCAATCAATCAAGTATTATTTTTCAATTTGTCTCATATACTTCAATAGCTAAATCATAATTATCTAAAATTAAAGTATCTACTATTCATTTTTCAAAATTTTCAAAGCTACTATTATTTTTTATACTATTATCTATTCCTAATTTTTCATAAAGCATTGTTTTAGCTTAATTTATCATTGCTTGTTTATCTAATGCTTCTTTTGTTTCTTGTAGTATAGGTTTTTCTTTTTGCTCTTTTAATTCTTTTTGCTGAGTATATTGTGATAATGCTAAATCTTTTGCTCATTCTAATTTTTCATTATTTTTATAACTATTTTTTAGATTATTTTCTGAATCATTAAAAGAAGAAATATTTTCATTATTTCAGTTATTTTGTTCTTCAAGATGATTTCAAACAACTTAACTCATAATTTTTATAGTATTTAACTATAAAAATAGTATCATAAATAAGAATTTTAAGCAAAAAAAAGAAGAAATAAATATTTTCTTCTTTTTTAATTTTATTTAACTTTCTCTTCAAATTTTATTTTAATATATTCTAATAATTTTTTCTTTTTAGAACTTTTGCTTTTAGAAATTATAGAATCAATTTTTTTAATTATTTTCTTATATAAAATATTTGCTTTTAGTTCTCATTTTTTATCTACTTTAATAAAAAATTTATTCAATATTTTATCAATTTTTGGAATTGGTTTAATTATTTGAACTTCTTCTTTTTTAGCTATAACTTCTTTTTTAAAAGTGATAATATTCCATACTCTTTTCATATTTGAATCATAATTATTGTTCTTTAAATTATCAACTCAATAATAATATATAGAATTATTTGATAATTTTACTACATTACATTCATTTTCACCATTTCATTCTACATAAGGTCAATATTTAACTCAATTTATATAAATTTCACATACAGAAGATTCCTCTTTTGTAATTTTTCAATCAATATTATAATTAATTTCTTTTATATAGTGTTTTGTTTCATATTTTTTATCAATAATTCAATCAAATTTATAATCATAATCATATTCAATTTTATAAAAATTTTCTTCAGACATTTTTTCTAATTTTCAGTTTTCTATTTTATAAAATCAAAAACTTCTATCTTTTTCACTAACACTAAAATAATAAATATTTTTTATTTCCATAAGGCTTCTAATTTGTTGCCATTCTCATATTTTTTTTCAATCTATTTTTAATGTAGCACTATCAAACATACTTCCCATTCCATTTACACTTCAAATTGATAATAATGCTATAAAAGCAATTATCATTAAACTTATTATTTTTTTCACCCCAAGGGCATTTGTTTTACTGCACATTTTGTTTAAATTATTTATATAAAATTAAAATTTCTTTTTTTCATTCCTGAAAATTATCAGGATATTTTTTTTGTTCAAAATTATGTATATTTTTCATAATTTCATTTTGATTATATTTGAATCAATCTCATTTTGAGATTCATACCTCATTTACTATAAAATTTTGCTCTGTGTATCATTTTATTAGTAAATTATGATAAATGGGTCATCATCATTTGAAATATGGATTTGAGAGTCATTTTCAGTATAAAGGTGCTATAATTACATTTCTTTTATTTATATTTTCTTTTATATCTTGAATTGTTGGATTTTTTAATATTTCTCAAAATACTTTTGTTTTTTCATCTTGAAAAGCAATTAAGATTTTTAATGTATCTTGAAGTGAAGAATGCTTGTATCATCAATCTAAAATCAAATCTTGAATTTCTCTTAATCTTAATAAATCTTTATTATATTTTTCTAAATTTGGTTTTTTTCAAATTAAATAATAATATCAATTTAATAAACTAGCTTCTTCACAAAAATTTTGATAAGGTTCATCATATTTTACTCAACTTGCTAAATCTAAAGGAAATTGAGAATAAAAATTAACATCAAGTATTTTTTCTTTTTCAAAATTAATACTCTCTTTTATTAATAAATTACTAGATTTTTCAGATTCTAAGTTTTTGATTTTAGCCTTTAATCTATTATTTAGAATATTATTTTTTATATTTCTAAATTTTTCAATTTTTGCTAAAATTACTTGTTTTTTCCTCAGATTTTCAATTTCTATTTTTTGATTCTTTATAGTATTTTCTAATCAAATATTTTTTTCATTATTTATTTGTTTTAGTTTATATATTCAAAAGAATAATAGAATTATAAATAGGAAAAATATAAAAAATGTTATTAATCTTGTTTTCATAAATTATCTTTTAGTTTCTAAAAAAGTTTTTCCATACTTTTCTTTTATTATTTTTGTGATTGAAATATATTCTGCTTTACTTTTTCATTTATAAAAAAGATTAAGTTCAACTTTATATTTATGATTATTTAATGGTTTTATACTAAGAATTTTTATTTTTTCTAATCATTTATACCATCAAACAAATTCTTTGAATGGTTTTTTTCAGTTTTCCCAAGTAGTTTTTTTATAAACATTTTCATATTGTCAATTTTCTAAATCTCTATAATATTGCCTTATAAAATATATTTCTTTGTTTTCTTCAGGATGTGCATATATAAGAAGTTTTTTTAAATAAGGTTCATTCTCTCATATATCTTCATCTATATATAAAGGATAAGTTCAAAAATCATTAGATGAAGTGTATTCTTTTTTTAATTTAAGAGAAATTAATCTATTTATACTATAATCTCTTCAATATTCATTTGTTCTTTTCACGAATATTTTATATTTATCAAAATTATTAAATATAAATTTTTTTTCT
>CAMZKR010000063.1 GCA_947311335.1 uncultured bacterium | reverse complement strand
TTATATTTTTACTTTATTTGTTATTTTTAGTTTGATCTATATACTCTATAATAAAAATTAAAAATAAATTAATAATAAAAGAAAATTTTTGGAAAAAAAATAAAGATCAAATACTAGTATGAATTATTACAACAACATTTTGAATAATTATTTGATTTATAATAAAATCTTTTTTCTAATACAATCTAGTAGTAGTATATAAATTTACCACCTAAATTGTTATTAAATTTATTTTTTTATTCCCTTAAAAATCTATCTGTTTTATATATTTAGAACCCTTAATTTTTTATTTTAACTTATCTTTTGAGATAATTAATTCTTTTAAATATAAGTCATAAAAAAAACTATATTACAATATCAAAATTATCTAGCTTTATTCTCCTTTTTCACTATAATAAAATCATATTAAATCTAAATAAAATTATGCTACATATAGAAACTTGATTAGATAACCCTATTTTGAGAAAAGTAAGCGAAGAGATAAAACTTTCTGAGATAAAAAAATATGTAAAACTGGGAAAAGAAATGAAAAGATATATAAAAGATCCTGATAATGGTGGTGTTTGATTAGCCGCTCCTCAAATATGAACAAACAAAAGACTTATAGTTGTAAGTTTATTTAAAAATCGGGATGATAAAGATGCTAAAACTATTATGATGATAAATCCTAAAATTTTAGAACATTCTAATGAAATAAAATTAGATGAGGAAGGATGTCTTTCAGTACCTTGAAAAAAATGAAAAGTAATTAGATTTACACAAATAAAATTAAATTTTTTAGATCATAAATGATTATCTAAAACTTTGATTTTAGATAATTTAAGTGCAAGAATAGTTCAACATGAAATAGATCATTTAAATGGTATATTATTTGTAGATAAAATAAGTATTTTTTAAAGAATACCTACTTTACAATTGACTAAATAATCATACTAAATATAATCTTTTCCAATGATTTTTAATCTATAAAAATACAAAGAGATATGCATAATTATGAAGTAGAAATAAAAGTACTTTTATCGTCAAAAGAAAATAAAGATAAATTTAAAGAAAATTTAAAACATAAATTAATAGATTTAAAGTTTTTATGACAAAATTCACAATTAAATCATTATTTTATTTGATGAGATTTTCATAAACTAAAAGAAAATATTATAAAAATCTTACCAAAAGAAAAACAAGAAAGCTTAAAAAATATTTTATCTCTTAATTGAAAACATTCTTTTAGAACTAGATATGAAAAAGGGAATTCAATACTTGTAATAAAATTAGCTATTGATGATACAACAAGCTCTAATTGAATAGTAAGACTTGAATGGGAACATATATTTAAAAACAAAAAAATAGATGATTTAGATAAAATTTTATTAGATAGTGATTTTGAATATCAAGCAAAATGGTCTAGAAAAAGAGAAGAATACAAATCAAAAAATAATATAAATATAACTATTGATAAAAATGCTTGATATTGATATTTGTCAGAATTTGAAATGGTTGTTTCTTCAAGAAAAGATGCTGAAAAAGCAGAAGAAAATATAAGAAAATTATTAAATGAATTGGAGCTTACAGAATTAAATCAAGATAAATTAGCAAAAATGTTTAAATATTATAATGAAAACTGGGAAAAATATTATGGTACAGATAAGTATTTTATTTTATCAGATAATTGAAAAATAAAAGATTTTACTCATAAATAAATAAATATGTTTCTTTCAGATATAGATATAAAAAAAGCTATAAATAAAAAAGATATAGCTATATCAGACTTTGATATAAATAGGTTACAACCAGCTAGTTACGATATCCTTTTATGAAATGAATTTCTAGTATTTGGTAGACATAGAACTCCATATATAGATCCAGTAAAAAAAGAATTACCAAAATATAAAGAAATAATAATTAAAGATGATGAAACTTTTGTTTTACATCCTTGAGTTAGTATACTTTGAAAATCTATTGATTATTTTGGATCAGATAAATATCTAATTCAGTTATCATGAAAGAGTTCTCTAGCTAGAATATGACTAATAGTACACAATACTGCCTGACTTATAAATCCTGGACACTATCTAAATATAGCTTTTGAACTTTGTAATTTAAACAGTGTTCCTATAATATTAAGACCAAAAATGGAAATAGCTCAACTTCTATTTTCTACAATTAGTTCTCATCCAGAACAAAATTATAAAAAAATAGGTAGATATTCAAAAGAAAATTGGACATCATATAAAGAAAAACAATAAATAATTTATTTTTAAAATATTAAAAATTATGAATAACTATCCTGAACAACAATATTTAGACTTACTTCAAGATATAATAGATAATTGATCAAATAAAGAACTATTTTTTAATAAAGAAGTTTTAGAAGATTATAAAAATAAATGAGAAATCCCTCCTCATATAAGATCTGTTTTTGGTAGACAAATAAGATTTGATTTATCTAAATGATTTCCTCTATTAACTACTAAAAAAGTATTTTTTAGATGAATTTTAATAGAACTTCTTTGGTTTTTAAGTTGAAGTTCAAATATAAAATATTTACTAGATAATAATGTGCATATTTGGGATGAATGGGCTTGGAAAGGTTATCATATGCATTGTTTAGAAAATGAACCAAAAAAAGATTTATCACAAAAAGAATTTATAGATAAACTAACTAATCTTCCAAAAAATAATCCATTTGTAATAAAATGGTGAGAATTAAAAACTATTTATTGAAAAATGTGGAGAAAATGGCCTAGAGAAGATTGACAAGAAATAGATCAACTAGCTTGGGTAATAGAATGACTTAAGGAAAAACCATTTAGAAAATCATATGTAGTATCTGCTTGGAATCCAAGTTTTATATACCATATGGCTTCTGAAAAAAATAAAAATCATGTACCTCCTTTTTGTCATACAACTTTCCAATTTGCTGTAACACACTGAAATAAACTAAATTTATGACTTTATCAAAGAAGTGCTGATATATTTTTATGAGTACCATTTAATATAGCAAGTTATGCTTTACTTTTACAAATGGTAGCCCAAGTTACTGGATTTGAAGTATGAGAGTTTGTTCATTCATTTTGAGATGCTCATCTTTATTCTAATCATATGGATCAAATAAAAAAACAATTATCTCGTAGCCCAAAAACATTCCCAACTATGAAATTAAATCCAGATATAAAAGATATAGATGACTTTAAATTTGAAGATTTTGAATTAATTGACTATAATCCACATCCACCAATAAAAGCTCCTATTGCTAATATCTGATGATTTGAAGAAAGAAAGAAAAAATGATGTTGTTCCTAAACAATAAAAAACAGACTATTTATTATCTAATAAATAGTCTGTTTTTTATTGAAATTTAATAATTTGCTCTTTTTTTCATCTTTCTTTTAATTCATAACCTCAAGCTTCTATAGTTTTTGGTGAGATGATTATCTTATTTGGAATACCAAATAATTCTGAATCTCTCACTTTTTGTCAAAAACCAAATTTTCTTCATTTTCTATCATCAATTATTACATCTTTTCAATCTTGTTCTAAGATTTTAGATAATTTTATAGCTTTATCAATATTTTCTTCTCATATAATTATTATATAATAATCTGCTGGAGCTATATTTTTTGGCCAAGCAATTCCGTTTTCTGTCATAAAATATTCAGCTATAACTCACATAAGTCTTGATACTCATATACCATAACATCACATTTCAACTTCAGTTACCATTTTATTATTTTTATCTAAATAACTTAATCCAAATGGTTTTGAATACTTAGTTCAAAGGTGAAATATATTTCAAACTTCACATGCTTTTTTAAAACTTAGTTTCTCTCATTTTATATTTATTGAAGTAAATCATTCTTTAGGAATATTAAAATCTCAAAATTCTTTTATATCTAAATCTTTTAAATTTATGTTTTTAGTTGATTTTGCAATAATATTTGCTCATCAAAAAAAATTTTTAACAGTTTTAATAGAATTATCTCAATAATTATCCATTTTTAATTTAGAATCTTTTAAAGGAGTAATGAATCATCTAACTGTTCATAATTTTTTCAAATCTTCAATATTAGCTTGTTTGAATCATTCTCCATATTTATTTTTTATAAATTTTGATAATTTCAATTCATTTATATCCAAATCTCATCTTAAACAAATACTAAAAAATCTTCAAGAATTGGTTTTATAAACAACTGTTTTTAACATTTGCCAATCATTATGTTCAAAATATGAAGTCATTTTTTCCATAGTTACAATTTCAGGAATAGAATCTATATATTTTATTTGTAGTTCTTTTTCTTTTATATTTTTTTCATCTGCTATTCCTGAAGCTATTTCTAAATTATAACAATATCCTTTTGAATCTTGAACTATTATATCTTCTCAAATTGAAAGAAAAGTTTGAAATTCATGAGAATTTTTATCTGAAATAGCTCATCCATCTGCATCAGCCATAACTGTATCTTTACCTAATCAAAGTCTTTCAAAAACATTAAAATAAGCTTTTATCGCTCACTTATAAAATTTCTCAAAATCCTTTATATTTCTATGAAAAGAATAAGCATCTTTCATAATAAACTCTCTTCATCTTAAAAGTCCTGATTTTGCTCTTTTTTCATTTCTAAATTTCTTTTGTATATGATAAACGCAAGTTGGTAAATCTTTATATGATTGTATAAATTCATTTAATATTGGACTAACATTCTCTTCATTTGTTGGACTTATTCTATATTCAGCTGTTCCCCAAGCTGGAACTTTAAAATATTCAGGAATTTCCCATCTTTCAGTTTTTTCCCATAATTCTTTTGGAGTTAAAATAGACATAAGCATTTCGTGATAGCCTGCTTTATTCATTTCATCTCTAACTATATCTTCTATTTTTTTTAAAACTTTGTATCAAAGTGGTAAATATTCATAAACTCAAGCCATAGTTTGCCTTATAAATCAGGCTTGAAGTAATATACTAGTTGAAATATTATCACTAATCTTTGGTCTAGTTTTAAGTGTTTTAAATGGAAACTTTGATAGTTTTATCATAATAATTGTTTTAAATTATAAATTTATAATATCAAAATAAAATTATTTATCTACTTTTTCTTAGTCTAAGTTTTTTATATTCTTTGTAAAGATAAATAATTTTATTTTGATATTTCTTTAGCTTTTAAATAAGCTTTATCTATTGCATTAGATATATTATTTTTAAAATTATTTATCTCTAATTCTTTTATTGCTTCTTCTGTAGTTCATCATTTAGATGTTACATTTTCTCTTAATCTTTCTACTCTTAAAAAAGATTTTTCAAGCAAAATAGCTGATCAAATAAAAGTATTATAAACAATATCTTCAGATTCTTTCTTAGAAAATCAATATTTTACTGCTTTATTTTTTAAAATTTCAGTAAAATAATAATAATACGCAGGACCTGAACCAGAAATTGCTGTTATTTTATTTATTTTATCTTCTGTTTTACAGTTTATTAACTTAGAATATTTATTAAATGTTTTTATAAAAAAATCTATGTATTTATTTTCTACATCCTTATTTATAAAATATCATATAACTCCTTTTCAAACCAAAATAGGGGTATTTGGCATAACTCTTATAATATTATTTGAAATAACTTTTTTAGAAATATTTTTTATGCTAATTCATGCTATAAAAGATATATAAACGATATTTTTATTAAAAATACTAAAATTTATTTCATTGAAATGTTGTGGTTTTACTAATAAAAAAACTATATTTACAGTATTATTTAATCAAACTTGTATTTTATATTCTTTTTTTAAACTAGCTTTTGTTATTTTTGTTTTAGTTTCAATAAAAATATTTTCTTTCTTTTGTTTTTTTAATAGTATTTTTAATATTGATTTTCATATTTTTCAACATCATATAAATTGTATTTTCATGATATAGTAATTAAGTAGTAAATTTTGTATATCCTTTATTTCGATTTTCTAAACATTCTAATCAATACTTTGCATTTGATATAATGCTTTCTTTTATTCAATATTCTAAAACTTTAAAAGCACAAATTATTTTTGATCACATTCATCACGTTCCATTATTACTTTTATTTACTTTTATATATTTTAAATATTTGTTTTTTTCTTTACTTAAATTATTTAAATAAATTTTTCATCATAAAACTACTTCTCCATATTTATTTAAAAGTCCATCCGTGTTCGTTAAATAAACTACTCTTTTTATTTTTATATTTTTAGAATACTTTTGTAATAACTTTGAAACATAAATAGTGTTTTTATCATTATCTGTTTTATCACCTACATTATCTAATTCATCAGAATGCAAAGTATCATTATGATTAATAATAATCCAAATATCATTTTGCAATAAATTTTCTAAAGTTTTTGATAAGTGTTTTTCATCAGCATAATCATCTATCAAAATCTCTCATATTATCTCATTTTTTCATAAATATTCTCAATAAAGTTTCATTAAAAACTTCTGTCAAATAGAGGCTAAAGAAGATTTTAAAAAATCTTTTTCATTTCTTCAAAAACTATTAACTCTTTCTTTTCATAACTTTACAGCTCAGGAGCTAATAAAAATACATTTTTCTCATGTTTTTTCTTTCCATTTTTTTACATCTAATATAATTTTTTGAAGGTTTTTTCTACTTACTCCATCACTTCATATTTTGATAATATTAATTTTTTGTTTTTTTCTCATAATTTAAATTTTTACAATTAAAAAATCCCTAGTTTTTCCCGAAAAGGTTTTACTAGAGATTGTATTTTTATTTACTTTAAAATACTCTACTTATCCTTTTATGGGGAGTTTAGTAAAGTAAGGGGGAATGATGTTTGTTATAAATTTATACATAATTTTTCTATTTATTTGAATAGCTTAAATATAAACAAAGATTAGTTTATGTCAATTTTTTTTAATATTTTTTTATATATCTACATACTATATCCTATTTTTTCATACTTTTCTTTAAAATCTTTTATAAATGCCCAAAAGATATTTTCAGTATATAGTGGGAAATTTTTTTCATTTTCCCAAATAATTTGTTTTTTAATTTTATTCCTCATTGTATCATTTCAAACTGGACAATTACAACTTGAATAGGGAATTTCCTTTTGTTTAACTAGTTTTAATATATCTTTTTCTCTGATATAAGATAGCGGTCTAATAAAAGTTATATCTCAAGATCTCATTTTATTTACTGGTGGCATAATCTTTAACTTTCTTCCTTGCATCATATTCATAAAAGTCGTTACCACTATATCATCCATGTGATGACCTAAACATATTTTTGTAGCTTTATATTTTTGACAAAGTTTCATCATAGATATCCTTCTAGCATAAGCACACCAAGTACAGGATTTTCATACTCCATCATTTAGCTTTGAATCTTCTGGTAAATTGATATTTATCTTTTCAAATGGTATTTTCAAGATATCTTCATAATACTTTCTTTTTTCTTCAAATCTTATATCACAATCTATCAAAAACTCTTTAAATATATAAACGGCCTTTATTTCAAACTTTTCTTTCATAGTTTTTCTAAGCTCAGATAGTAAATATCCAAGTAGCATACTATCTTTCCCACCAGATACTCAAAGCAATATAGTTTCTCACGATTTTATCATATCAAAATCATTTATAGCATTTCTCATTTTTTTCAATAATCTCTTTTTTAGATTTGTCATAAATAAAATTTTCTAAAAATAAATTTTAGAAGATTTTAAAAGAAAAAAAATAAAAGTAAACTTTTAATTAATCATCATTCTTCTTCCTAAAACTCAAAGATTCTAATATATGTTTAGATGATATATCTTTATTTCATTCTAAATCTGCTATAGTTCTAGATAATTTAAGTATTCTATAATAACTTCTAGCTGATAAATTCATACTTACCACTGCTTGTTTTAGTATATCATTACTTTCTTTATCTAAAAGACAATATTTATTTATATCTTTAGTTTGCATTTCACTATTTGATGTAATTTTATCCTCTTTAAATCTTTTAAGTTGTATAGATTTTGCTTTTTCTACTTTAGTTTTTATATTCTTTGATGTTTCTCTTCAACTATAATCTTCTGAAACTTTAAATTTCTCAGTTTTCACTTTAGGAACTTCTATAAACATATCTATTCTATCAACTAATGGTCAAGATAATCTAGAACGATAATTTTTTACTTGATTAAAAGTACATTTACAATCTTTGTCTATATCAGTCAAATATCAACATGGACAAGGATTCATTGATCAAATTAATGAAAATTGTGCTGGATAATTATAATTAGCATTTACTCTTGTTACATTTATATATCAATCTTCAAGTGGTTGTCTTAAAACTTCAAGTACATTTTTTTGAAATTCTAAAATCTCATCTAAAAATAATATTCATTTATGAGCAAGACTTATTTCTCAAGGTTTAGCATTTCTTCATCATCAAATAATACTAACTGAACTTGCTGTATGATGAATAGTTCTAAATGGTCTTTTTGTAATTATTGGTTTTTTTTGAGATAATAATCAAGATATACTATAAATTTTTGATATTTCTATTGCTTCATCTAAACTCAAATCAGGAAGAATGGTTGAAAAAGCTTTAGCAAGCATTGTTTTTCAAGAACCAGGGGGTCATTCCATAATTATATTATGTCAACCTGCTGCTGCTATTTCTAAAGCTCTTTTAGCGTGTTCTTGTCATAAAACATATTTAAAATCATATTTATTTTCAAGCTCTCATAAATTATCTTTTTTTCAAAAATCATTTAATTTTTTAAAATCAAATTTTTCTTGAATATCCAATTCTTTTTCAAGATTTAAAATATTTATCAGGTCTTTTAAAATCTTAATCTTTATTATTTCTATTCATGGAATAATACTTGCCTCTAAACAATTACCTTCTGGTAAAAATATTCTTTTAAATCATTTTTCTTTTGCTCATATAACTATAGGTAATACTCCTGTAACTTGTCTAAGTTTTCCATCAAGTGATAATTCTCCAATAAAAATACTATCTTTTATAAAACTTTCATTTGTTATCCATCACTCATTTAAAAGTATTCAAATAGCTATAGCTAAATCAAAACTTGGTCCTGATTTTTTAATATTAGCAGGAGCAAGATTTACTGTTATTCTTGAAGTTGGTAGTTTTGTACTACTTGATTTTAAAGCTGATCTAAGTCTTTCTTTACTTTCTTGTACTCATTGATCGGGTAATCAAACAATAGTAAACACTGGTAATCAAGCATTTATATCTACTTCTATTTCTATAACCGTTGACTCTAATCAATTAATAGTCATTGAATTAACAAATGATATCATAATACTTTTTACTTATATACTAAACATATACATTGTATATAAATAAAAAGTTATTGCAAATTTAATTTTTCATACCATTTATTGTACAATCATAAGAATCGTCTTCTGGATCTAAATGTATATCCATTATCCATCTTCTTTTTATATCTAAATCTTTTATTTTATTTTCTACTTCTTCACATATATCGTGAGCTTTTATTAATTTTATTTCCTTATCAAAAACTAAATGAACGGATACATAATTATTATTTCAACTATTTCTTGTTCTTAAACAATGGTAAGTATTTACTTTTTTAAAAGATTTAATTATATTTCTTCTTTTATCTACTTCTTTTTTAGGAAGAGAGATATCTAAAAGTAATAAAACCCCTTCCTTTATTATTTTATAAGATGAATATATAATATAAACTGAAATTATTATTCAAACTATAGCATCAATAAAATAAAGTTCAGTAAAATAAATAATTACTAATGAAAATAATATTCATAAATTTGTATATAAATCTGTTTTATAATGTAAAGAATCTACTTTTATTACTATATTTTTTGTTTCTTTATATATTTTATCTAAATATTTAACTAAAAATCAAGTAATAATAACAGATATAATCATAACTATAATAGAAATTGATATTTCTGTTATTTTTTCCCTATTAATAAATTTTATAATTGAAATATACAATATATATATTCAAGATAAACTTATAATAACTCCCTCTATAAAACTAGCTAAAGCTTCTATTTTTCATATTCCATAATTAAATATTTCATTTTCTTTTTTATTTGAATTCTTTATTGCAAAATAATTAAATAAAGAAACGAATAAATCTAAAAGTGAATCAATAGCAGATGATAAAACTGCAACAGATGAACTAAATAATCATATAATAAGTTTTATAATTGTTAATAAAAATGCTATACTAATAGAAAAAATAGTGGCTTTTTGTTCAATTCTCATAATAAATAAAATCAAATAACTATATAATATTATATTCAAGAAAAAAAGCTTTTAAAAAGCTTTTTTTCAATTTAATATTTTTTACTTATATTTACTATAATCAAACATTTTCATTTCAGCATCTACATTTCTAGCTATATCAAGTATAACTGCTACTATAATTATAAGTCATGCTCCTGATATAATAAAATCAACTGTTTGATTCATAATCTTTCACATAATATATGGTAATACTGCAATTAAAGCTAAAAAACTTCATCAAAATAAATTTAAATGTGCAGATACTTTTCATAAATACTCTGATGTATCTTTTCAAGGTCTAATTCCTGGTATATATCATCATCTTTTTTGTACATTTTCTGCTATTTGGTCTGTATTAAATGTAATTGATACATAAAAGAAAGAAAAAAGTAATACTAATAAAAAATATACGGCTATAAAAATCCAAGATGGATTAGACATACTAAAGTATTTTAAAAGTACTTCTCAAATCTTTCTAGATACATCTCAACCAGAATTTGATAAAAGTTGTCCTATAATTGCTGGAAAAGTAACAATTGATACAGAAAAGATAATTGGTATCATTCATGCTTGATTTATTTTTATTGGAAAATATGATTTTTCTTCCCTTCAAGTTCTTGTATAAATAATTGGTATTCTTCTATGACCTTCAGTAAATTTTATTATTATATATATAATAACTATTGTAGCTATTAACAAAGCTGCAAATAAAGGGTAATTTCAAGAATTAACATATCAAGATATTACTCATGGAACTCAAGATAAAACTCAAGCCATTATTATTATACTTATACCATTACTTATTCAATATTCTGTCATAATTTCTCATAACCACATTAAAAACATAGTTCAAGCTGTTGCTATAACCATAGCAGAAAGAACAAGTTGTATATTAGAAGTATCAATTAATGGAGTACTTACTAGATTATTTAATAAAATTATCATTCAATAACTTTGTACAAAAGCTATTGGTAAAGTTAACCATCTTGTTATTTTATTTATTTTTTTTTGTCATTGTTCTCATTCTTTTTGCATTTCTCATATTTTTGGAACAATTACTCATAATAATTGAATTATTATTACTGCATTTATATAAGGAGATAATCACATCAATATAACAGAAAACTTTTTTAATCCTCATCACATAAGAGAACTAAAAAAATTAAGCCCTTTTTGACTTTCCATAACTGCAGCTAATCCATCAGTATTAACTCATGGAATAGGAATAATTGATAAAAATTTATAAACTAATACTAATAATAGAGTAGCTATTATTTTTTCCCTCAAATATTTTATATGAATAATCGATTTTATTTGCTCAAAAATCATATTTATTATTTAAATTTTAAATATAAAGAAAATAACTTAAAATATTAAGCTATTATTTCAACTTTTCCTCCTAATTTTTCAATTAATTCAATTGCTTTTTTTGATGCTTTATTAACCTTCACTATAACTTTTTCTTTTAATTCTCAATCAGCTAATAATTTTACATCTAAGTTTTTTCTTCTTATAATTCTTTTTTCAAGTAAAACATCTTTATTAATTTCAGTTATTCAAAGTTTTACTAAAACCTCTAAATCTTTAACATTTATTATATTAAAATCTTTTTTAAACATTGAATTTGAAAACCCTTTTAATTTAGGCATTCTTCTAAAAAGAGGTGTTTGTCCTCATTCAAACCAATCAGGAACTCATCCTCAAGATCTACTATTTTGTCATTTACATCATCTTCAACAATAAGTTCATTTTCAAGAACCATTTCATCTTCATAATTTCTTAGATTTTTTTCTAGATCAAATGTTAGGTTTTATACTATTTAATTGTACCATAATACTCTAAAATATTTAGTAATAAAATTCTTTATTTAAAAGAAGTTAAAGCTTTTAAAGTAGCTTTTGCATTATTTATTAAGTTTGTTGATCAATATCTTTTTGCTAACACATCTTTATATCAAGCAACATTCAAAACTTTTCTAATAGACCCTCATGCTATAACTCAAGTTCATTTTGATGCAGGATTTACCATTATTCTTGCTGCTTTAAACTTAGCTTCTACATTATAAGGAACTGAACCATTTTCAATTTTTACTGTAGTTAAGTTCTTCTTAGCATTTGTTATTGCTTTAGCTATTGCATCAACTACTTCCCAACTTTTTCATGTTCAAAGTCAAACTTTTCATTTTTCATTTCAAATAACCATAACAGCTCTAAATCTAAGTTGTCTACCTCAAGAAGTAACTCTAGTAACTCTATCAATACTTAAAAGTTCTTCTCTAAATTCTTTTTTTGCATTAAAAGATTTTCTTCCTTTATTACCTTTTCTTGGAGAAAATGCCATAAATATATTATTAAGTAATTAAAATTTTAATCAAGTTTTTCTTGCAGAATTTGCTAAAGCTTTTACTCTTCAATGATATCTAAAGCCTCATCTATCAAATACTATGTCTTTTATTTTTAATCAAATAGCTTTTTTAGCAATATCTTCTCAAACTTTTTCTGCTAATTCTATTTTTTTTATTTTTTTATCAATTTTTAAATCAGAGGAAGCACATAAAGTTTTTCCTGTTTCATCATCAACAAGTTGAGCATATATATTTGTATTGCTTCTAAAAATAGATAAACGTGGTCTATTAGCATTACCACTAATTTTTGCTCTTACTTTATTTTTTCTTCTAATTCTGTTTAATTCTTTTTTAAACATTTTATTTAATTATTAAATTAAAGTTTTTTTATTTTGAACCAGTCTTTCAAGCTTTTCTTCTTACATATTCTCATAAATATTTTATTCCTTTTCATTTATACGGTTCCGGTTTTTTCATTGCTTTTATTTTAGAAGCAAATTGTCATACAAATTGTTTATCTATTCAAGAAATATGTAAAATATTTTTTATTTTTGCATCTATTTCAACTTTTAATCAATTTGGAATATCTATATTAACTTTATGAGAAAATCATATACTTAATATAAGTTTATTTCATTGAACCTCAAACTTATATCAAACTCAATTAATTTCTAAGCTTTTTTTATATCAAGTAGAAACTCCATCAATCATATTATTAATAATTGACCTTGTTGTTCCCCATAAAGCAACTGTTTTATTATCATCTAATAAAGGTTTAATATTCAATTCATTATCTTTTTTTTCAACAGATATTGAATCAGAAAAAGTAAAAGACAATTCTCATAAAGGTCATTTCACTTTAATTGTATTTTGTTCTAATAAAACTTCTACTTTTTCAAGTATTTTTATAGGTAATTTTCCAATTCTAGACATTATTTATATTTATAAATTTAAAATTAAATTTTAACTAGTATACTTCGCAAAGTAATTCTCATCAAACATTCAAACTTCTTGCTTCATATCAAGTTATTATTCATTTTGGAGTAGATACAATAAATATTCATTTTCAGTTCCTAGACTTCTTTATATCTTTTGATCAAATATAAATTCTTTGTCAAGGTTTACTAATTCTTTTAAAACTAGGAATATATTTTGTAATTCTAATATTATTTAGTTTAACAAAAATATATTTTTTATTGTTTTTTTCTCATATACTATATTCAAGTACATATTTATTTTTCTTAAGAATTTTTAGAATATTTGATTTAACACCTGAATATGGTATTTTTAAATCTTCAATTCTTGCTAAATAAGCATTTCTAATTCTTGTTAATAAATCTCCGATTGGATCTATTATCATAATTACAGATATTAATAACTAAAATTTAAACTTATATTACCAACTAGATTTTCTTACTCAAGCTAACTCTCACGCATTTGCTTTTTCTCTAAAACAGATTCTGCAAATATCAAATTTTCAAAGATATCATCTTGTTCTTCCACATACACTACAACAATTAAAAACTTTAGTAGCGAATTTAGGTTTTCTTCAATCTTTTATTGCTTGTAAAAATCTTTTTTTTAATTTATTTACTTTTGCAATTTTTGATTTTCTTGCCATTATTTGTTTTTAAAAATTAATATTATTTAGAAAAAGGAAATCACATCATAGTTAACAACTCTCTATTTGATTCAACAGAAGAATTATTAATTTTGACAGTAATTTGTAATCCATGGTTTTGTATAACATCATCATGTGGAACTTCAGGAAATATTGAATGTTCTTTTATTCAAAAATTATAATTTCATTCTTTGTCAAAACTTTTTTTATTTAATCCTCTAAAATCTCTAACTCTTGGTAATACAATATTTACTAATTTATCAAGAAAATTATACATTTTATCTCATCTAAGAGTAACTGTCATTCATACTGGCATACCTACTCTTAATTTAAAATTTGAAATAGCTTTTTTTGCTGTTTGAATAATAGGCGTTTGTCATGAAATTAATGTTAAATGACTTTTTAAAGAAGAAAAATCTTTATTTCATGATCTTATATAAGTTCAAATTCACATATTTAAAACTACTTTTTCTATTTTTGGTATCTCCATAACATTAGTTAACTTTAACTTTTTTTTCAATTTTTGGGATACTTCTTTTTTATATTTTTCTTTAAGATTCATCTCTATTAAAATAATTTTATAAAATATAATTATTAAGATATTATATAATTTTCCGCTTTACCTCATTTTTCCTTTAATGCTATTTTTGAATATCTAAATTTTTTATTCTTTCAATTTTTTTCTTTCATTACAAATCAAATTTTTGTTTGTTTTTTTGTAAAAGTACAAAGAAAAGCAGCATTTGAAATATCAATAGCTTTTTCCATTTTTACTATTTTTCCTGGTGTTGTTCAAGATTTTTTAATATGTTTTGTAACAATATTTACTCATTCAACAAGTATTTTATTAGTTTTATTAAAAACTTTTAATACTTTTCAAATTTTCTTTTTATCTTTTCAAGATATAATAATTACATTATCTCAAGTTCTAATTTTCATAAAATTACATTAATAATTATAAAACTTCTGGTGCTAAAGATACGATTTTATTATATCATTTAGTCTTTAATTCTCTTGCTACTGGTCAAAAAATACGTGTTCATTTTATATTTCAATCATCTCATATTATAACACAAGCATTATCATCAAATCTTATATATGAACCATCTTTTCTTCAAAGTTCCTTTTTAGTTCTAACAACAACAGCTTTCACTACTTTTTTCTTTTTTACATTTCAATCTGGTGATGCTTTTTTAACAGAACAAACTATAATATCTCAAACTGAAGCATATCTCCTATGTGAACCTCATAAAACTTTTATACACAAAACTTCTTTTGCTCAAGAATTATCAGCTACTGTTAATCTAGACTCTGTTTGTATCATAATTTATTAATTGTAAAAAATTTAAACTTACTTTTCTTCAACTAAAACCCATCTTTTTAATTTAGAAATTGGTTTTACTTCTTTTATTGTAACTATATCTCATTCTTTTGATGAATTATTTTCATCATGTGCATAAAATTTTTTAGTCACTTTATATCTTTTTTTATAAATAGGGTCGCTTTTATACGAATTTACTAAAACGACAATAGTTTTATTCATTTTAACACTAACAACTGAACCTTTTTTTGTTCTCATAAATTATTAATTTATTATAACTTAAACTTCTTTATTTGTAATAATTGTATTAACTAATGCTACATACCTTCTAAGATTTTTTATTAAATGAGTTTGTTTAAATTCTCATAAACTTAATTTCATTTTTAAAGAAAACATTTTTTTCTCTGCATTTTTAATTTCATCAAGTAATTTTTGTAAAGTTAACTTTCATAAAGAAACTTTATCTTTTAATTTTAAATCTTTTATTTCTTTCATTTTATATTATTAATCAACTAATATTTTAGTTTTAATTGGTAATTTATAAGAAGCAAGCGTAAAAGCTTTCCTAGCAACTTCTGGTGATACTCAAGTCATCTCGAATAGTATTCTACCAGGTTTTACAGGAGCTCTGTACATTTCTACAGATCATTTACCTCATCCCATTGGGACCTCTAAAGGTTTTTTTGTATATGCCTTATCTGGAAATATTCTTATCCAGATTTTTCATCATCTTTTTACATATCTAACCATAGCTCTTCTAGCAGACTCTATTTGTCTAGAAGTTATAAATCATCTTGTAGATGCTTTAATTGCATATTCTCAAAAAGATATAGTAGATCATCTAATAGCAAGTCATTTTAATCTTCATCTATGTGTTTTTCTATATTTAGTTTTCTTCGGTTGTAACATTTTGTGCTTAATTAGTATATAAAAAATTATATTAAGTCAAGTTTTATTTAGTTTTTTTATAAATATCTCCTTTGTAGATCCAAATCTTTAATCCTATTGTTCAATATACAGTTTCTGCTCTTACTGAAGAATAATCAATATTTGATCTTATTGTTTGTGTTGGAATATTTCCTTCTTTAAATGTTTCTTTTCTAGCTATTTCCGCTCCATTTAATCTTCATCATACTTTTATTTTGATTCATTTTGCTCATTTTTCCATTGATCTTGAAATAGCTTGTTTTATAACTCTTTTATAAGGCATTCTTTTTTCAATTTGATTAACTAACATAAATCACACTATTTTTGAATTTAAATCAGGTTTTTTTATTTCTTTTATATTTAAAATGCACCTATATCATGTTTCTTTTGTTAATAAATCTTGAACTCTTTCTGTATTTTCTCATGTTTTTCATAAAATTAAAGAAACTTTTGATGAAAAAATATCTATTTTTATTATATCTTGTTCTCTTGATACTAAAATATCTCATACAGGAATTCCTGTTAATTCTTTTTCTAAAACAGTTCTTATTTTTAAGTCTATTGCTAAAAAATCTTTATAACTTTTTTTATCTGCATACCAAGAAGATTTCCAATTTAATATATATGGGATTCTAAATGCTAATGGATTTACTTTATGTCACATAATTAAAATAATAAATTTTAAAAATAAAAACTATTTAACTTGTAATTCTAATCTAATATTAGATGTTCTTTTAAGTATTGGATGTACTCTTCACCTAGATACAGAATTTCATCTTTTATATACAATACCTTTTGTAATAATTAAAGTATTTATATAAAGCTTAGAAGTATCTTGTTTGTCATTATTTTCTGCATTTTTCATAGCTGAATACACTAATTTATACAAAATATTTGCTCACTTCTTAGGTGCGTTTTTAAGAAATTTTAATGATTTCTTAATATCTTCTCACCTAATAACTTCTGCAACAACTCTAAGTTTTTTAGGAGAAATTCTTATATTTTTCCCATATGCTTTCATATTTCTTTTTTATAATTAATTTAAAATACTATTTTTTTCATGAATGACCTCTAAAAATTCTGGTCATAGAAAATTCCCCCAACTTATGTCAAACCATATCCTCAGTTACAAAAACTGGAAAATGAGTTTTTCAATTATGTACTCAAAATGTATGTCATACAAAATCAGGAATAATTGTACAATTTCTTGCCCATGTTTTTATAACAGTTTTCTTTCAAGATTCATTCATTGTTTGAACTTTTTTTAACAATCTTTCATATATGTAAGGTCCTTTTTTTAAACTTCTTGTCATAATAATAATTAAATTATAATTTTTTTAAATAAATTAAACCATAAGTCTGCCTTTTCTAGTTTTTAGAATCCATTTATTTGTATTATTTTTTCTTTTTCTAGTTTTATATCATAATGCTGGCATCCCCCATGGTGTTTTTGGAGCCTTCATACCAATTGGAGAATGTCACTCTCCTCATCCATGAGGATGATCAACAGGGTTCATTGATTTTCATAGAACGGTTGGCCTTTTTCACATCCATCTACTTCTTCATGCCTTTCAAATTACAACTTGATTATGATCTATATTAGAAACTTGTCATAAAGTAGCGTAACATTTCTTATGCACAAGTCTAACCTCTCAAGAAGGCATTTTAACTTGTACGTACTTTCATTCTTGAGAAATTACTTTTCATAAAGCTCCCGCTGATCTAATTGAAGAAGCTCCTTGTCATACTATTGTTTCTAAATTATATATATTTAATCCAGTAGGTATATTTCATATCTCCATTCTATTTCATGATTCAAGATTTGTTTTATCATCAGTTAATATTTTATCTCATACTTTCATATCTTTATGAGCAAGAACATATCTTCTTTCTCAATCTCTATAACAAATAAGTGCTACAAAAGCTGTTCTATAAGGATCATATTCTATAGTTTCAACTTTTGCTTCAATTCACTTTTTATCATGAAAATAAAAATCCACTAATCTATATTTTTTAGCATGTCCTCCTCATTTATGTCTAACAGTAAGTCTTCATGTATTATTCCTACCTGCATTCCTTTTTAATTTTATAGTAAGAGCTTTAAATGGAGTTTTTGTAGTAAGTTCTACAAAATCAACACATGTCATCCCTCTTCTACCAGGCGTTGTAGGTTTAAATTTTCTAATTCCCACTTTATAAATAATTAAAAACTAAATTATTACTTTATAATAGAAAAATCTATTTTATCTTTTTTATTCCTTAAAACAACATATGCTTTCTTAAATTCTCTTCTTTTATATTGTAGTCATTTCTTTTTTCAATATTTAAATTTCGATCTAGAACTAACAGTATTAACGGTAGAAACTTCAACTCAATAAATATATAATATTGCTTTTTTTATATCTATTTTTGTTGCAGCAGAATCTACTTCAAAAGTATAACAAGAATTTACTAATTCCATATTAGATGTTTTTTCTGTTACAATCGGTTTTTTTATTATTTTATACAGTCTCATAATATTATATTAAAATTATTTTATTACTAATGAATTTAAGTTTTCTAAAGTACTTTTAAGTAAAATTAGTGTATCATATTTTAATAAATCTGACATATTTAAATAATTCACAAGAATTGTTTTTACTTTGGATAAATTAGAAAAAGATTTTTCTATTTTATTGTTTTTCTCTTTTATAACCAAAAGAACTTTTTTATTTCAAGCTAAATCTTTTATAATATCTTTTGCAAATTTAGTTTTTATTTCTTTTAATTTTATATCATCAACTATAAGTATATTATTATCTTTTAATTTAAAAGATAATAAAGAAAATAATGCTCTTCTTCTTTCTTTTCTGTTCATAGAAATTTTAAAGTTTCTATTTCATCTAGGTCAAAAAGCAACTCAACCTTTTTTTCTAATTGGAGATCTATTAGACCCCATTCTTGCTCTACCCGTACCTTTTTGTCTATATATTTTTCTAGTTGACCCTCTTCTTTCTCATCTAGTTTTTGTAAAAGCCACATTTATTCTAGAGCTAGAGAGTTGGTAAATTAAAGCTCTATGAATCAAATTTTCATTATACCCAACATTAAAAATAGAATTACTTAATTCTATTTTTCAAATTTCTTTTCATTTTTGGTTTAAAATTACAGTTTCCATTAAATTACAATTTAGTAATTAAAAAAATATACTCACAAGAGAGTTTCTAGCTCAAGGTACTCCTCATCTTACACCTATTATTGAAGCCTCTTTATTAACTAATTCTAAAGGTACTTTTTTAATAGTAACTTTTATATCTCAATGATGACCATGCATCTTTTTTCACTTATGAGTTCTTCTAGGTTTTCTATTACCAATAGAACCTAATGCTCTATGGAACTTTGAACCATGTCAAGCTGGTCAACCATGAAAATTATGTTTTTTCATAGCTCACGTAAATCATTTTCATTTTGACGTGCTTGTCAAATTTACTTCTGTTACTCATTCCAACACATCTAATGTTACATCATCTCAAACTTTGTATTTTTCAATATCTTCTTCTTTTAATAAAAATTCTCTTACTGTAGTAAAACTGTTTATTGAAAGAAAAATATTATCTTTTTTTATTTCTCACTCCTTTTTATTTTTAATTATTCAAATTAAAATAGCGCTATATCCATCTTTTAAAATTGTTTTTATTCAAACAATTTTCAATACAGGAACTTCTAAAAGAGTTATTGGGATAAATTTATCACCCTTAACTATTCTAGTCATTTCTACTTTTTTTGCTATAATTCAAGGCATTTTTTCATTTTTTAAAATAAGTAAAAGTTAGAGGTTAAACTTATTTCTTTAAATTATTTTATAGAAACAGTTTAACTTAACCTCTCGATTTCCTTTAAACTTGACGGAAATTTGTTAAAAGCCTGGGTATTGTATAAAAAAGATTATAAAAGTCAAAAAAAAAATAAAGAAAATTACAATTTTCTTTATTTTTTTGTATTTTTCTTCATTTTTTTTATAATTCAAAAGTTATATTATTATAAATTACTAAATTTAAGAATGGAAAATAAACTAAAAGAACTAAAAAATACTTTTATAGAAGGAATTAAAAACATAAAAAATAATATTGAATTAAAAGAACTTGAAAATAATTATATATGAAAAAAATGAAAACTGAAAAAAATTTTAGCATGAATAAAAGATTTAAATCTTGAAGATAAAAAAAATATTTGAATAATAGCAAATAATTTAAAAATATTTATTATAAATAATATAAAAAATAAAGAGTTTGAATTAGAAAAATTGAAATATGAAAAAATTGAAAATGATGAACAAATTGATATTAGTTTAGAATTTCCATCAAAAAATTTATGACATAAACATCCTATAAGCATTACCTCAAATCTACTTGAAGAAATTTTTATATCTCTTGGTTTTAAAATAGAAGATGGTCCTCAAATTGAAATTGAAAAATATAATTTTGATAAACTTAACATTCCTGATAATCACCCAGCTAGAGATGTTTGGGATACTTTTTGGATTAGTGATAATATAAACAATAAAAGGAGTAAGTGAGAAAAATATTTATTAAGAACTCATACTTCACCTGTCCAAGTTAGAACAATGTTAAAATGAAAAATGCCAATAAAAATAATAGTTCCTGGTAGAGTTTTTAGATATGAACAAGAAGATGCTAGACATACTTGTAATTTTTATCAATTGGAATGACTTGTTGTTTGAAAATGAATAACTTTTTGAAATTTAAAATGGACACTTGATACTGTTATGAAAAAACTATTAGGAAAAGATACTAAACTTAGATTTAGACCAAGTATCTTTCCTTTTACTGAACCAAGTGCTGAAATAGATATAAGTTGTCAAATATGTAAAAATACTGGTTCTCATTGTAAAATGTGTTCATGAACTTGATGGGTAGAATTATTATGAGCATGAATGGTTCATCCAAAAGTACTAACATCTTGCTGAATTAATCCTGAAGAATACAGCTGATTTGCATTTGGTATATGAATAGATAGAATTGCGTCTCAAAAATTTTGAGTAGATTCTAGTCGTATGTTTTATCAAAGTAAGTTAAAATTAAATGAACAATTCTAATTCAATAAATATTTTTTTTAAAAACTACCTATCAACGATTAGTTTTATTTTTTTATGATATTTATTTTATTCAAGTATTCCTTTTTATTTAGATTTTCAAAACTGACACTATAATGGATTTTTATATGGTTCTTTTCAACTTTTTAACGGTTTTAAAATAGAATCAACATCTATTTTTTCATATATAATAATATTGTATTTAAGTTTACTTATTCCTTATTATATAAAATATAAAGAAAAAAGTAAGGCTATAATAATATATGAATATATAAATAATATATTTTCCATTTCAAATTATAAAATTAATTCAAAAGAGAAAACTGCTATTTTAGCATGGATTGTAAAGTTGTTTTTTGCTCCATTAATGATTTTTTGGCTATCATGACATATTTTCACCCTTATTAATAATATATATTTTTCATATTCAAATTTATGATTACTTAATGCTAATTTTTTAGAATTTTTTAATAAAAATTTATTTTATTTATGTTTTACTGGAATTTTATTTTTTGATGTATTTTTCTTTACTCTATGATATTTGATTGAAATACCTTTTTTAAAAAATAAAATAAAAAGTGTGGATTCAACTTTTTTTTGATGGTTTGTAGCTCTAGCTTGTTATCCTCCTTTTAATTCATATGTAACAAAATTTTTGTGATGGTATTCAACAGATTTTCCAAAATTTACAAATCCTTATATTCATGTAATATTAAATTTCTCAATAATAATATTAATGTGAATATACGCATGGGCGTCTATTAGTTTGTGATTTAAAGCAAGTAATTTAACAAACAGATGAATAATATCCAAATGACCTTATAAATATATAAGACATCCTGCTTATTTTTGTAAAAATTTATCATGGTGGATATGATGATTACCTATGATTTTACTTTATATTAACAGTAATATTGACTTTATTTCAAAAATTAAAAATCTTTTCCTTATTTTATTAAGTTTAATTTGATGGAGTTTTTTCTATTTTTTAAGAGCTTTGACAGAGGAAAAGCATTTATCAAAGGATAAAGAATATATAAAATATAAAAATAAAGTAAAATATAAATTTATTCCAAAAATATACTAAAAAAGTACTAGCTTATTTAGTACTTTTTAGTAATTTATAAAATTA
>CAMZKR010000062.1 GCA_947311335.1 uncultured bacterium | reverse complement strand
TCTATATTTTTTATCTCTGTATTAACTTTAAATCTCTTATTTATAGTTTCTATTCTTTTTGTTTTTATTGATAAATTAAAATAAAAATCAAAAATCTTTTTTATTCTATTAAAAGATTTTATATTTCTTTGATTAAAAAAATCTAAAACTAAAAATAAATTTTTTAACTTAAAACTTTCTATATTATTATTATCTTTTAAATAACTAATAAAAGTATTTTTAAAACCATTTAATATATTTCAGATTTTTAATAAATATTCTAAATCTTCTTTTTTTGTAAAATTTGTATTAAGAAAATCGACATCTCTTTCTAAATAAACTGATTTCAATTTTATATGCAATTTATTGTCTTGATTATTATTTCTATTAATATCTTCTTCATCTATCTCATCTAATATAAATGATAAAAGAAGATTATTGTCTTCTTCTAAATATAGATCTACTATTTCTTTATTAAAAAAAATTTTATTTATATATCATCCATTATATAATCTCTGATAATCATTATCATTTCAAGTAAATTTATTTAAAATAATATATATATATTGAAAATCTTTTTCATCTAAAATAAAAATATTTTCTAATAAATTAAATAAATCTTTTTCATCTAACGAATTAAACAATCTATAAAAATCATATAAAATCTCAATATTATTATTTTGTCATGATAATAATCTTTTATTTCTTTCAATTTTATTATTTAAATCAAATTTTAGGTATATTTGTTTAATATTATTTTTAAAAACTTCAATATTTACATTGTCCTTAAAATTTAAAATTAAAATATCTTTTAATTTACAAAATCATTTTGTTCATTTATTAAGATAAGTTAAATCTTTTCTTATTTTTTCAATTATAAATAAAAAATCTTTATAATTAGATGAATTTCTCTTATCCAATACAAATATGTCTATTAATTCTTTTATTTCTTCAATATTATCAATTTCACATAAAATTCAAAAATCAAAATCTGATAACTTTTTTATTTTTTCAAGTTCAACTCCTTCTTTTTGCCATTTTATTGTTTTCTTAAAAAAAACTAGACTTCAAGTAATAATTGATTCTTCTAAATTATTCTCAAAAATAAATATAAGTTCCTCTTCTGAAAAATCAATATGATTAATATCAAAGAATCTTGATATATTTTGAAGTTTATTATCCTTTAAATCAGATAAAAGATAATTAAATAATTTTTTAAATGGTATATTTCATCTTTTTATAAATATACTTTCTTTTTTTAATGTTATTTCTAAAATAATCTTTTTTAGTTCAAAATCATTAATTTCTTCTATTTTATTTTTTAATTTAGAATTTTTAAATTTAAGGAATAATTTTTCTGATATATTTTCAGAAATTAAATTTTTAAATAATTGTATTTCATTATCATTTATTATAATTCATTCAAATTTAGAAAATATATAACTATATATAAGCATAAATGCAAAAGTTCTTTCTAAAATATCATCTTCTATAATTCAATTTACTTTTCAAATTAATTCTCAAAAATTATTTACATTTAAATCTTTAGTAAGCATACTTACATTAAATAAAGGAGATACTACATATGATTGCAGTTTTATGAATATAAATAATAATTCAATTACTTTTTTTATATATTTAATAAATTGATTATCTAAATCTTTTTTATTTATCATTTCAATTAATTGAGATAATAATATATTTAAGTTTTCAAATTTTAATTCTTTATAATTCTTTATTTTTCCAATATCTAATAAATCTAAATCTATAAATCATAAAAAACAAGAAAAATTATTAATAAATAAACTCAATTCCAATAAATATTTAGAAAAATTTTCTTGTAAAATTGTAATATGTCTTATATCATAACACAGTTCTTTTCCCTCTAAATCTTTTCTTTTTAATTTTGAAGCTTTAAGTTTGAAGCTTTTAGAGATTAATTCAGAAATCTTTAAAAAAATTAAATCATCTTTATTATCTATTTCATAATCTTTTTCCATTTTATAATATCAAATTAATATCATAAAAAATTTCTCTGACAATCATTTTAAACAAGTTTTATCCATTAAAAAACTCATATCTGGTATAATATTTTCTTTTTGAAAAATTACTTTTAAATCATCTAAATAATCTTCGTCAATGAATCAAACAACACTATAAATATCATTTATTATTTTGTCTAATAATTTTAATTTATAATCCTTTATTATTGTTTTTGTCTCATTATTTGATTCTTGATTTCAAGTGAAATCAGAAATTGATTTTAAAGAAGGACTTCATTTTATTGAAGTAAAATAAAATCCTTCTTTTTGATATCATAATACTAAACTTCTATTCATAAAATACTATAAAAACTTATTAATATGTATAATATACTAATACAGAAAAATATAAATAAGTCAAATCTCTTTATTATTAATCATTGATTTTAATTAATTATAAATAATATTAAAAAGAAATAAAAAAATTAATAAAAAATATTTTTTAAATAAAAAAAATGGATTTATCTAATATAATATGAATAGATTTCTCAAAATATTATGATATAATAATTTGATGAATTTTATCATACTCTCCAAAAATTATTTGAGCAATTTTAGTTTTATGGATCTGATTTAAAATAATATCTTTTATAAGAAGATTGTTAGAAAACATAATGATAAAGCAAAGATTAGATCCTATGCTTAAATCTTTTTTATCTAGTTTTTTAAATATAATTTTAAAGATACTTGTTATAATAAGTGCTGCTTGAATGTTAGGAATACAAACAAGTTCATTTATTGCAATGTTAGCAGCCGCTTGACTTGCTATATGACTTGCTTTAAAATGAACTTTACAAAATTTTGCTAGTTGAGTTATGATTTTATTTTTAAGACCTTTTAAAATTTGAGATTTTATAGAAATTTCTTCAAGTTTAACTTGAAAAGTTAAAGAAATACATATTTTTAATAGTATAATAATAACTGCAGATAGAAAAAAAATCATAATTCCAAATTCTGATATAATGTCAGCTCCTATTATCAATTATACTGGTGAAAGAAAAAGAAGAATTGATTTAATTATATGAATTAGTTATAATGATGATATAGATAAAGCAAAAAAGATTTTAGATAATATAGCTAAATCTGATGAAAGGATTTTTTATAAAGATTGAGTAACAATTTGAGTTAAAGAACTTTGAGCTGATAGTGTAAATTTTGATTTTAGATTTTTTGTAAAAAGTAATGAATATTGGGATGTTTATCGTAATATTCTAGAAATTGTTAAAAAGACTTTTGACAAAGAATGATTAAATTTTCCTTATCCTCAAAGAGATATTCATTTGTATAATGAAAAATAATTATTATTAAAATAATTTAACTAAAATATCAATATATTAAAAAGAAAATAAAAAATACATTAGAGTATTTTTGTTATTTACACTCTACTTTAATATAGCAGTTCAGTTTTCATCGTTCTTTTTATTTAAAACACAATCAAATATATCTCTTATTTCATTTGTAAAATCATATCATGTTTCATCCATCTCCGAACAAACACTAGGAAATTCTTTTGTTTCTTCTTGCCCACTAACTGGACAAATTGTTTTATTTTCCATAAATTTATTTTTCTAAAAAATTAAAGTTTGTATTTTATACTTTCTTTTGTAGAAAAGTCAAGTTTTGTATTATTTTAATTCATAATTCTTTAGCTTTTTTTAATTTACTTCAAGCTTTTTCTCAAGCAAGTAAATAATCAGTTTTTTTACTGAGAGATGACATAAACTTTCCCCCATTCTCTTCTAGTATATTTATTAAATCCTCTCTTTTATATTTTTTAAAACTTCAAGTTATACAAATTTTCTTTCATGAAAAAAATAAATCTTTATTAATTTCTATTTTTTTAAAATATTTTATATTTAATATATTTTCTAATTCAAGTAAGAGTTCTTTATTTTTAAAATCATTAAAATAATTATAAATATTAAGTGCAATTTCTGGTCAAATATCTGGTAGTTTTTTTAAATCTTCTAAACTATATGAAAAATTGATTAATTCTTCTTTATTTTTAAATAATTTAGATAATATTTTAGCTGTTTTGCTTCAAACTCAATTTATTCAAATAGAAGTTAAAAGTATTTGCACTTCAATATTTTTGGATTTTTCAACTGATTCTATTAAATTATTTACTGATTTTTCTTGAAATCATTCTAAATTTAAAATTAAATCTTTTTTTTCTTTTATTTTAAAAATATCTACTAAATTTTTTATAATTCATTCTTTTAGAAAGATTTTTATTTGTTTTTCTCATAATCAATCTATATTAAATCATTGTTTTCAAACACTATAAGCTAAACTTTCTCAAATTTGAGCTGGACAAGAAATAATATTTGGACAATAATATCTAACTTTGGTTTCATCTTTTTTCACTTCAATTCTACAACTTGGACATTTTTTAGGCGCTTTTATTTTTTTACTTCATTTTATTCTTCCTTCTTTTATAACAGATATTATTTTAGGAATAACTTCTCCTGCTCTTTTTATAAAAATAGTATCTCATACTCTAATATCAAGATTTTTTACTTCATCATAATTATGTAAAGTTGCTCTTTTTATAATTGCTCAATTTATATTTATAGCCTCTAAGTTAGCAACTGGTGTTATTGTCCCTGTTCTTCAAATTTGATGTTCAACTGATAATACTTTTGTTGTTAATACTTCAGCTGGAAATTTATAAGCAATGGCGTATCTTGGATGATGCTGAGTTGTACCAACCATTTCCCATAATTTTAAATCATTTAATTTCAAAACTAGTCAATCTATTTCAAAATCAATAGTCTTTTTTATATCTCAAAAATTCTCAATAGCTTTTATTATTTTATTTATTCAATTTGATATTATAAAAAATTCTGATATATCAAATCAAAAATTTTCTAAATCTTTTATAATATCAAAATATCTTTTCTTTTTTTCTGATTTAAAAAAATCTTTAAAATTTGCTAAATCATAAGCAAAGAATTTTAATTTTCTTGTTTTTGTGATAGAATTGTTTTTCATTCTTATGCTTCAAGCTGCTGAATTTCTTGGATTTGAAAATATTTTTGTTCATTCTAATTTTGCTTTTTTATTTAATTTATTAAAAATAGAAATTGGCATAACAACTTCACCTCTAACTTCTAAATCTTTTTTATAATTAATTTTTTTTGGAATATTATCTATTTGCATAATATTTTGAGTAACATCTTCCCCCTTTATTCAATCTCATCTAGTTATAGCCTGAATTAAGTTTCAATCTTTATAAATAAGTTCAATTCATAATCAATCAAACTTAAATTCAATAGTATATTCTAAATTTTCTTTCTTTTTTATTTGTTTTTTTATTCTTTTATCAAAAGCTTTTAAGTCTTTTTCATTATAAGTATTATCTAAACTTATCATTGGTCTAGAATGTTTTACTTTTTTAAAAGTTGATTCAATTACTATCGCTCAAACTTGTATTGATTCCTTATTTATTATCTTGAATTTCTTTTCTAATATTGCTAATTTCTTAAATAATTTATCGTATTCAAAATCACTTATTATCGGATTTTGTTTATTATAATATAAATAACTATGATATTTTATAAGCTTTTGAAATTCTTTTACTTCTTTTTTAGTAAAATTATCTATTTCTTTTTTTAAAAATTTTTTTGATTTTTTTA
>CAMZKR010000061.1 GCA_947311335.1 uncultured bacterium | reverse complement strand
TATTAAGTATATTTCTTATATTTTTTATTTTTTTCATTAAAAAGGATATTTTCTTCAAAAACTTTTTATTAATTATAAGTATTGTTTTTATTTCTTTTTTTATATTTACTACTCCATATATTTTATATTTATATAATATAACTTGAGATATATGATTAACTAATAAATGATCGTCTAATATTAGACAAGCAAATATGAGATGAATTGAAAAATTAGATGATTATTGATTTGAAAAAGCTGTTTGAGAATTAACAAAAGACAAAAAACACCTTATTGCTTGATTTGCTTGATGATTAAAATATGATAAACCTCAAATTAAAGAATGAATAAAAGATTACTTAAGTAAAAATCCTAAAAAAGTTTTTGAAAGATTTTTAATTAATCAAAAAAAATTATATACAAAAACATTGCCTAAATTATTAATAGGAGATTCGATATCTGCATATAATGATATACATTTTATGTTTTATAATAAAAAACCTTTTTTATTTATTTTATTTTTTCCACTATTTTTATTAATATATTGAACTTTTAAATTTATATATAAAAGAAGTTTATGGAAAAATGATAAAATAAACTTAATCATAATTTTAATATCTTTTTACTCGGTTGCATCTGTATTTTTTACTTTATTTTTTGTAATTGATAGATATTTCTTAATATTTATCCCTTTATTATTAATAGTAATTGTTTATGGTTGTCAAGAAATATTATCAATAAATAAAGAAACAGTATCTGCAAAAAAATATCTATCAAAAAATTTTTTCAATGCTGTTAAATATCTAGGTTTTAGTTTAATATTAATATTTGTATTTTTATTATGAACAATAAATTATTATACATATCATAAATCAGATGATTATATTTATGATTTAAAAAAAGAAGCTTGAATCTGGCTGAAAAATGAAATATGTAAAAATGAAATATGTAATTATAAAATTATGGAAAGATTTCCTATTGTAACATATTATTCTTGAACAAAAGAAAGATGGTTAATTCCTTATACTGAAAACTTAACAGATTTATTAATTTATGCAAAATATAATATCATTGATTTTTTAATAGTTGATTCTATGGATTTTAAAAAATATAGACCTAAACTTGATTTTTTATTAAATGATAAAATAAATCATATATGATTAGAATTAATGAAAAATTTTAAAAAACCTTGAAAAAGAGTTTTAATATATAAAATACTAAAAAAATAATTTTTTAAATTTTCCTTAATATGGAACATATTCTGCTCATGAAGAATATATATTTAAATCTATATCTTTATATCAAATATTATTATTTTTATCAATCAAGTATAATCTAATAGTTTTTTCTATTTCTTCTTCATAAGGTCAAAAATCAATACTAATACTTCAAGAGCCTTTATTAATAATAATATTAGCCTTTTCATTATCATTATCATTTTTTAAATCTCAATCTTTATCTGAATCAGTTTCTAAATCAAAATCTATATAAATATCTTTTATATTATCAATTCAAGAATTCTCATATATATATGAAGTAAAATCTACACTTCATGTTTCATATAATGGTATTTCAATATTTCAACTATATTCTATTTCAGGAGCAGTTTTATCTGCTTCTATTTGAGGTGCTAATAATATTTGTTTTGATTTTGTTCATATTACATCTTTTTGGAATGATTTTATTTTTGCATAGTAATAATCATTTGGCATTCAAACTCTAATTGAATATGAATCTGAGCTACTCCATATATTATATAATAAATAATTTGAAACTTCTCTAAAATCTATTTCATTAATAGATTCATCATAATAATTAATATCTATATGTGATGATGCAGAATAAGTTATTCCTGTTCAATCTATATATATTTTTGCTCATGGTAAAAGAGGTTTTCATATAAATGAAGATATTTCATTTCATTTTAATTTTTCAATTGCTTCTTCTGATTTAAATATTTCTCATGATAATCAAACAATGTTTATTTTATTTTCAATAATAGTAGTAGAATTTGCTCATAAAACAAATTTAGTAATATTATTTTCATTATTTGTATAATAATCAATATAGACTTGTTTTTTAGGAGAATATAAACTTGTTCATTTTTCAATTATAACTACATTATCTTCTTCTAATTTTTTATTTATACTCTCTAAAGATACTTCAGATTCTGATGTTATATAAGCATCTCCTGTTAATCAGATTATATTTATATTTTCAGTAAATTCTATATTTGAATAACTATCAACTAATTGTGAGACTGTTCATGTAAATGTATTAATATTTTCTATTCCCTTAATTTTATTTGTTGAACCAGTAAAATATTCTATTAAAAAACTACTATCTCAAGAATATAATTTCTTTTCAGCTGTTAATATAACTAAATGGTTTATGTTTAAATCATCTTTAATATTTTTTAATTTTTTGGTTTTTAATATTATATTTGGTACTGTTCAAACATAATCTATATATGCTAAATTTTTTCTTATTTTAAAATAATCATTTTTTTCTTTAATTGTTATGTCGTCTTTATTAGAAAACGCATCAACTATAAATTTATTTATTTCTTTTGGAATATATGATTTATCTTCAGAATTTAAAAACTTATCAACTATAGTATACAATTCAAGTCTAAAATTATTTAATCATATCCTAAGTGGTTTTGCAAAATTAACATTTATATAAGAACTGCTTATACTTATTTCTTTAAATCAATTTATTGCTTCTAAAAAATCTTCTGAATAAAATTTATTATCTTTTGAATCTAAAACAAGAGGTGCTAAAGTTAAGTAAGTCTTTATAGGTTTTTCCTTTAAATTTTCTTTTAAATATATTTTATCTTCCATAATATATATTATATCATTATCTCAGTCTAAATCTACATCAATATTTATACTCTTTTCATTTCATTTAAATTCATCAAGATAATCAAAAAGTATATAATTTACATCTTTTTGAGTTATATATATTCAATTATAATTATAAAAATAGGATCATGATAGGCTTTCCATATTATTATTTTTTAATTTTTGTTCTGTATTAAGTTCTGGTGGGAAATTTGAAAAATCAGTTTTTTCATATGTTTTATAATCAATTGCTAATAAATCATCATAGTAATCTTTCTTTTGTATATTTTTTATTCAGGTATGAATATTTTTATATATATCATCTCAAATATCAGTTACTTCATTTATATAATTATTATTATCATTTATATTTGATAATCCTATAAAGTTTTTAACCGTTTCATAATTATCTTTATATAAGGATTTATTATAATATTTGTTGTCTTTGTTATTTATACTTACATTATTAAATAATTTATTATTTCTTAATTCTTCAAATTTCTCTTTTAATTTATTATTTTTACTTTGTTCATTTATAATAATATTTCTTATATTGTGATATTTTTTTTCTACTTGTATATTT
>CAMZKR010000060.1 GCA_947311335.1 uncultured bacterium | reverse complement strand
TTATAAATGATAAAAAAAGAGTTATAGATTTTTTACAAAAAGAGATTTCAGATTTAAGATTAGATATTGTTTATAATAATGAAAATATAAAAAAAGCTAGTAAATTAATAAAATCAGAAATAATTTGAAACAAAAATAAACATATTAAACTTACCTTTACTGATGCTGCACATATAGTTGGGGCTGCTTCTGTTAATTTAGAATATAGAATGGTTAAATGATCAGTTAATAGTTTATTGGAGTTAGATAATGTAGGAGTTTTTTTATCAGGAGATTTATGAAGAATGAATCTATGATGAAATAAAAATAATAGATTATGAGAACCTCAACTTCCTACTAATCCAGTAGATGTTTTTCAAATTGAAAGTACATATTGATGAAAAGAACATACAAATAAAGAGAAAGCAGTAAAAGAATTTATTGATATTATAGAAAATTCTAAGTGAAATATATTAACTTTATGATTTGCTCAACAAAGAATCCAAGAATTACTTATGATTATATGAGAAGAAAATCTAAAAAGAAATGAGGAATGAAAAAATTTAATAAAAATTCTTTTAGATTCTCCTTTAGCTGAGAAATTAACAAATATATATATAAAACATAAAAGAGAAGTTTATAATTTACTTTCAGAAGAAGATCAAAAGAAAGCATTTTGAGAAGTTGTCTTTAGATTTTTAGAAAGATGAGAGATAGATAAAATATATACAGAACAAAAACAAGAAGAAAATAATAAAAAATCTAAAGTAGCAGAAATAAATAGTCAGATAAAAAAATTAAAAGAAAAAGAATGAGAGGAAGATAAATTAAAAAGTTTAAATGAACAAAAAGAAAAACTTAAAGATGAAATAGAAAGACTTATAGTTTTTGCTTCTTCTGGTATGGCAACAGGATGACCTGTTATGTGACATTTGCCTTATATTTTAGAGGATAAAGATGCTACACTTATTGCTCCAGGATATTTAACAGATTGAACTTTATGAAATGAAATAATTAATCAAGAAAAGAAAAAAGTAAAAATTAATTGAAAAAGTTATGATGTAAATTGTAAAACTAAGTTTATAGATGGTTTTTCTTCTCATATTTCACATTATGAAACTTTAGAGTTTATAGTAAGAGTTATAAAACAATGAAAATTAAAACAAAACTGTACTATATCTTTAAATCATTGAAATAAATGATGACAAGAACTTTTAAAACAAGATATAGAGTATGTATTAAAATATTATAATAGAGAAGATATAACTGTAATAATTCCTTGAATGAATGAGGAATATAATATAGATAAAAGAGAGTTTAAAAAATGAGAAAACACCGAAATAAGACAAAGTATAAAAAGTAAAAGAAAATGAAAGAAGATAGCTATCCCTAGGTTCCTGAAATGAGAATTAAAAATAGTAAAAGAAGAAGAAAGTTTGCTAGAATCTTCTGAGATATTAGAATTAAAGAAAAAAAATACTGGTAGTATTAATGAGATTAAAACAAAAATACTTATAGAAAAAGGACAATTAGAAAAACAAAAAAAAGATTTTTTAATGTCGTATTTTTCAAATATTTTATCAATTCAAGAAGAAGAAAATTCTATTTTTAATAAAATAGAAGATTTATGAGAGTTTCAGAAATTAGAGTTTTATAGAAAAATAGAAGATTATTTAAATAGAACAAAAACAATAAAAAATAAAATTTCTAATTTAAAACAAAAAAAAGATATTGTAAATAATTTATTTAATAATCTTATAAATTTTATTAATAATTTTGATTCTAAAGTTACAAAAAAAAATTGTTATTTTAGAGATAAAATAGATGAAATAAAGTTAGAAATAGAAAAATTAAAAAATAATAATAAACAAGAATGAGAAAAAGAATATATTTTAGCAAAAGAAAAAGAATTAAGACAATTAAATAAGCAATTAAATAATTTTATAAAAAGAATAGAAATAAAAAAAGATAATTTTAAAAATAATTTAGAATTACATTTATCTAATGAATTACAAAATAAATTAACTAAAGTTTTTGATTTATTATGAAAAAAAGAAAAAAAGGAAGAACTTATAGATTTATGAAATAAACAAAAAAAAGAAGAACTTATAGATTTATTAAAAAATGTTTATAAAGAAGCTAAAGATATTATTGAAAAACAAATAGAAAATGAAATAAAAGGTTTAGATTTTCATTTAAGTATAATTTTTTCAAGAAGAAAACTTAATTTTAATTGAATAAATTTATATAAGGAGTTAATAGAAGATAATAATCAAAGATTAGATATAGAACAATTAGAATGACTAATTAAAGATTGATTCTTTTCAAAAGAAGAAATAGAGTTTTTTGTCACTAATTTAAATGAATATAAAAAACAAAAGTTAAAAAATAGAGTAAATAAAAATTTAATTAAAAAACCAATAAATAAAATAAAGAAATTTTTAGAGAGGACAGATCAGAAAAATCAAGATTTATGAATAGATTTAGAATTATCATTAGCAGATTTACAAAAAGAAATATTAAATATATTATCTAATTTGTTTAATGAAAAATATTTTAAAGAACATATTTATAAAAATTTTAATATTTATTTATTTTTAAAAAGAAAACAGAGCTTAGAGGATTTTATAAAAACTAATTATAATTTAGAAAATTTAAAATGAACTCAAAATAATTTAAATAATTATAATAATCAAATAAAATCTTTAGAAGATTTAGAATCTAATATAACTAAATTATCTTATGATAATGATGATAACAAGACAATAGAAGAATTACAATTAATTGCATTAAAAATAAATTTTTTTAACTAGATAAACTAATTTATGAATTTTTAAACAATTTTGATAATGAAAAATCACTATTTATAAGTTTATAATGAATAAGTAAATCATCTAATAATATTATAAATTTACAATTAGAATTAGAAAAAAGATATTGTTAATTAGAAACAAATAAAAAGAGTTTAAATAAGATATTCAATATAATTATTGATGTTTTATAATAAGTAGAGAAAAACTTGCTAAAGAATCTTATAAATTAAAATAAAATATTGTATTTTTTAGCTTAAGTATATAATTTATTTATTATTTTTATAAAAAAGAAATGAAAAAAGAAACAATTATATGAAGATTTCAATCAAAGACTTGAAGATTTGGTTTTGTTATACCAGATGATAGAGAATATTGGGGATGAGATTTTTTTGTAAATAAAAAAGATTTTGCTTGAGCAAGTGATGAAGATAGAGTGGAAGCTAGACTTACAAAAAAATCAACTTGAAAAAAACCTGAAGCTAAAATATTAAAAATATTTAATTGAAAAAAAGAAGAAAAAAAAATTAGTATTATAAAAATTGTAGAGGGAATATATAGTTGATGAGATTGAAATTTTTGATTTATTGATGTAAAATGAGAAGAAAAATGATATTTTGTTTATTGAAAAAAGAAAAATAATGCAGAAGATTGAGATAAAGTAAAAGCAGAAATAGTAATGTTTAATTGAAAACAAGAAGCAATAATAATTGAAATATTAAATCAGGAAGAAGAGATAATTGAATGAATATTTAAAGATAATGATAAATATTGATTTGTACTTCCAGCTAATAAATCAGGAGATATATTTATAGCATGATCAAGAAAATGATGAGCTAGAGATTCTGATATGGTCGAAGTAAGAATTATAAAAAGATGATGAAAAAATCCTGAATGAGTAATAAAAAAAATATTATAATTTGTTTATATTTTTCCAATTTACTATATTCCAGAAGTTTTTAATAAATTTTGGTCTATTATTTTTGTAATCTATATAATAAGCATGCTCCCAAACATCGATAACTAGTAATGCTTTATTTTTAGTTGTTAATATAGTTTGAGCATTAGATGTATTTCTTATTTCAAGTTTTCATTTTAAATTTAAAGTAAGCCAAGTCCATCATGATCAAAAATTTGAAATAGCTAAATCAGAAAATTTATTTTTAAATTCGTCCAAACTTCAAAAATCTCTATTAATCATTGATAACAATTCATTATCTGGAGTTCCTCAATTAGGAGATAAACTATTCCAAAAAAAGTATGATTCCATATTTGGGCAGCATTGTTAAAAATAGGTCAAGAAGCAATTTTTATTATTTCTTTTAGTTTCATATTTTCATATTCAGTTCAAATTATTAATTTATTTAGATTATTAACATAGGTTTGATGATGTTTATCATAATGATAATCTAAGGTTTTACTAGAAATATAAGGTTCTAGAGCATTTTTTTCAAAAGGTAAATTTGGTAATGTAAACATAAAACTATTTATAATAAAGAAGTAAAATATTAAATACATTATAAATATTAATATTTTATTTCAATATTAATATTTTTTAAGAAAAATTCTGAAAGAATAGGAAAAGCAGAGTATTTATTTTATACTCTACTTTCTAAATGTAAGTTATATTTTTATTTAATTTT
>CAMZKR010000059.1 GCA_947311335.1 uncultured bacterium | reverse complement strand
TTTATTTTTAGATATTTATTAAAGTTATTTATTTTTATTTTAGAGAATATTATCTTCTTCATTTGTACTTAATTAAGTTTAGTTTATTTATACTATTCTATTTTATTAAATTATTCTTTCAAGAAATATTTTTCAATTTTTATAAAACATTATAATTAAATATAAATAAATATAATGTAAAAAAATGAAATATATATGTATTAATTGTAATTATTTATATGATGAATCTATTTGAGATGAGTCTGAATGAATATTAATATGAACTACTATAGACAGTATGTCAAATAATTTATCTTGTCCAAGTTGTTGATGATATATAGAAAACTTTCAACAAATAAAAGAAGAAATATTATATTTAGATAATAAAAATGCTATTTCAAATTTAGAATCTTTACATATTCCTAAAATAGCTTTTTTATGAAATAATAAAATAATGGTATCTGTTTGAAATATTAAACATCCAATGGAACAAGAACATTTTATCTCTTCAATTATGTTATTTGATGAATATTCCGATTTAATTGAAGAAAGATTTTTAACTTATAATGAGAAATTAAAAGTAAATTTTAACATTGAGGATATTGATGAATTTGAAATTAGAATAAGGTGTAATTTGCATTGATTATGGAGTACATGAATAATTAATAATAATTATTTATAATTTATTAGTTTTATTAAAAATGTAATGAAGAAGATTTTTTTAGAAATTACTGTTGATAGATTAAATGAAAAATGACCTTGAATTTTTGAACAAATATTGTTAGTTTTTCATAAAGTTTTTAATAAAACTAAGGATTTAAATAATTTTTCTTTCGAAATAACTAAGATTTGAAATAGAATTAGATTTTTTGTAATTTGTCCTGTAGAATATAAAACTTTTTTAAAAAATCAAATTTATGCACATTATACGAATGTTGAAATAAATGAAATAAAAGATTATTTGGATAAAGTTCCAAATGATAAAATTTATATTTGAAGATTAAAGCTTAAAAAACATAATTTTTTTTCTTTAAGAGATTTTACTCAAGATGAATGAAAAGAATGAATTGATCCATTTTCTTCTATAACATCAGCATTATCTAAGACTTGAAAGTATACACTAAACACTTTTCAAGTTAATTTCAAGCCAATTGAAGATAAAAAATGGAAAAATGGTAGTGATAGAATAATAAAAATATTAGAATCATCATATCCAAATTTTTTAAAAAAAATTATATTACATCCTTCTTTTATTATATTTAAGATATTATTTTTTCCATTTATAATTTTTTGAAAATTTCTCTCTTTAGTTTTTTATAGAAAAAATGAAGAAGATTGATTATGAGAAAAGAAAGATGCAGTTAGAGAATTAACTCAGAAATTGATTGATGAATGAAAGAACATGGACGACAATCAAAAACCTAGATTTTATGATAAACTTTCAGGAAAATGATTTAGAGTAACTATTAATTTGATTCATGCATGAGAAGATAAATTTGAAGCTATAACATCACTTAAAGAAATAGCTGCAACAATGGAAACATATTCTAATTTATGAAAAAACTTACTTAAACTTGAAGATATATCAAATTTAGAGAAATCAATAAATCTAGTAAAATCAAGAACTACAAAATGATGATTTATATTAACTTCAAAAGAATTATCTTGATTAGTTCATTTACCAACAACATATGTAAAAACACCTTTTATAAATTGGGTTTCTTCTCGTGCATTTGAACCACCATCAAACCTTCCTATTATTGATCCTGATTTAACAGATGACTATACTCCAAAAACTGACTTAACACCTATTTGAAAAACAAATTTTAGATGAACTAGTATGAGTTTTGGTATTTGACCAGATGATAGAAGAAGACATATGTATATCATTTGAAAAACAGGTATGTGAAAATCAGTTCTTTTAGAAAATATGATATTAGATGATATAAAAAGATGAAGAGGGGTGGCAGTAATAGATCCTCATTGAGACTTAGTTGAAGCCATTATTGGTCATATTCCTAAAAGTAGAACAAATCAAACTATTATTTTTGATCCAAGTGATGTAGAATCTCCAATAGCTTTTAATATGTTGGAAGATGTAAACTCTAAACATAGAGCTTTTATAGCATCAGGACTTGTTTGAATATTTAAAAGAATATTTTGAATGAGTTGGTGACCAAGGCTTGAACATATTTTGAGAAATACGATTTTAGCACTTATAGAATATCCAAATACAACAATGCTTTCTATACCACTTATGTTAACTTCAGATGTTTTTAGATCAAAAGTAGTAAATAAAATAACAGATCCAATAGTAAAAAAGTTTTGGACACATGAGTTTGCAAAGATGCCTCCAAATCAAAAAGTAGAAGCATCTGGTCCCATATTAAATAAGGTATGACAATTTCTTTCTAGTACTATTCTTAGAAATATATTATGACAACCTAAAAATAGTTTTTCTGTTAGATGGGCTATGGATAATAAAAAGATTATTATTATAAATTTATCAAAATGAAAAATATGAGAAGATGCTTCTAGTTTGCTTTGAGCAATGATGATTACGAAATTTCAGCTTGATGCTATGAGTAGAGCAGATATAGTTGAGAAAGAAAGAAAAGACTTTTATTTATATGTAGATGAATTTCAAAATTTTGCTACAGACTCTTTTGCTACTATACTTTCTGAAGCTAGAAAGTATAAACTTAACTTAGTTATGGCAAATCAGTATATAGATCAAATGACAGAAGAAGTAAAATGAGCAGTATTTGGAAATGTTTGAAGTATTGTATCTTTTCAAGTTTGATATCATGATGCTAATATTTTAAAAGAAGTTTTTTCTTGAGAAGTACTTGAAGATGATTTAACAAATTTAAAAAAATATACAATTTATTTAAAACAATTAATTGATGGTATGCCTTCTAAGGTTTTTTCAGCTTGAACATTTCCTCCATATAAAAAAGATGATAAAGAATTTAAATTAAGATATAAAAAGATTTTAAATGCAAGTCGTGAAAGATATTGTAAAAATAAAAAATTTGTTGAACAAAAAATTAATCAAGCAATGAAGGAAATTGATAGATTAGAAAAAACATGGGAAATAAAGAAAGAAGAATTTAAAAAGAAAAAAGAAGAAGAAAAAAGGAAGGCACATATGGAAAGAATAAAAAAGCAAGAAAATAAAAAATAAGAAAAGTAATTTTTTGCTTTACATTGTCTTTCTAAAAAATATACTTTTTATATAATATAAAATTATTAAATAATATGAAAATAGATAATATTACTTTATCATTTCAAAATAAAATAGTACTTAGAAATATTGAAATAGAAATAAAACCATCAGAGTTTGTTTTTTTGATTTGATATTCATGAGAATGAAAAACAACATTAATTAGGTCTTTAATATGAGATAAAAAACCAGAAAAGGGAGATATTATTTTAGATAATGGTTGATTTTTGTATAGAAATTTAAATGAAGATTTACTTTTATCTTATAGGAGAAGTATAGGAGTTATATACCAAGATTATAAATTACTTGAATCAAAAAAAGTATATGAAAACGTTGCTTTTGCTATGGAAGTTTGTTGATATAGTGATAAAATAATTAAGAAGAAAGTTCCTGAAACACTAGATCAAGTTTGATTACTTATTAATAAAGATAAATTTGTATATGAATTATCTGGATGAGAAAAACAAAGAATATCTATAGCAAGAGCTCTTGTAAATAACCCAAGTATAATTATATGAGATGAACCTACTTGAAATTTAGACCCAGTAACAACTAAGGAAATAATGGGAATTTTAAAAGAATTAAATGATGAATGAAAAACTATTATTATAGCAACTCATGATCAAAATATAGTGAATACAATGAAAAAAAGAGTTATAACATTTAAAGATAAAGAAATATTTTCAGATATAAAAAATTGAAAATATAATTTAGATTAAAAATCTTATATATATTCATCTATTTTTTATAAATTAATCTTTTTAATCTTCTATAATATGTTCTTATGTTTTGATAAGATTTCATAATAGCATTATTAATTTCATTTCATTTATATCATTTTTCTCTAAGTTTTAAAAAGTAAAATATCTGGTTAGAATAATATATAAACTTTTTATAATTTTCTATAATTCATTTAGTTTGATAATATTCAAATTCATCATTTTTATATTTTTTTATAATTTCATCTTTTAACAAAGAAGCAACTTTAATTAATTCTAAATAAGTATTTCTTAAAGATGTATTTTTAAAATGATATTTATCAATACTAGCTAGTTCTATATCAAATGCTTCTACTCACGAATTTATTTGAAGTAATCTTTCTATATATCATTCATTTGCATTTATTGTAATTGTAGTTGAAATAAATATAAAAAAAGTTATAATTATTTTTATGAATTTTCTCATTTAATTATAAAATTAAAGAATATTATTTAATATAAATATACAATAAATTAACAATATGTCAAAAGATTTTTATAACATTTTATGAATTGCTAAAAAAGCAAATGAAGCTGAAATAAAAAAAGCATATAGACGCCTTGCTATGAAATATCATCCAGATAGAAATAAGTGAGATAAATTAGCAGAAACTAAATTTAAAGAAATAAATGAGGCTTATGGGATATTATCTAACCCTAAGAAAAGAAAGCAATATGATATGTTTTGAGAAACATCACAGTCTAACCAGTTTTCTTGATGATGATTTTCTTGATTTGAAGATTTATTTTGATGATGATCAAGTACTCAATCTTCAGGTGCATGATGATTTAATTTTGAAGATTTATTTTGAAGTTTCTCTTGAAAACGAAAGGAATCATCAAATTCTTTTTCTTCTTGATGAAATACTTATAAACAAACTAAAAAATCAGAAACTCTAGATTTTGATAAAATTTATGAAGTTCCAATTTTTGATTTAATACTTGGTTGTAAAATAGAAGTTAGAGGAGTTTATTGAACTACAGCTAAATTAAAAATACCAGCTTCAACTAAACCTTGAATGAAATTTAGAGTAAAATGATTTTGAAAAAAAGATTGATGAAAGGTTTGAAATTTAATAATTAAGATTAAAGCACTTATGCCAAAAAATATATCAGATGTTGATATGCAAATGCTTGAAAGAATAAGAGAAAATGTTGGATATTAAAATAGCATTTCATTCAATGTAGATTTTTTATATATTTTTTCTAACTCTATTTTTGTATTATTATCTATTCATTTTAATTTAATTATATTTTTTGCACTATTTTTACTAATAAAATTTAATATCTTTTTTATTGTTATATCTTTATTTTCTAAACTTAATATTCATATTAAGTTTAGAATTTTTAATTTTATTAGTAATAATTTGATTTCATTTATATTTTCATAATTAACTGTTATATTTAATATATTATATAATTCATAAACAACTAAATTATCAGGAATATTATGATTTATAAAGGCAATTAAATCTAAAAATGAATTTATTATGATAAATTTCTTTTTTTCATAAGAAAATTCAGACATTATTTTGATATTTTTTATCTTGTGTATATTTGATTTCATATTTGTTTTTATTTCACAATTTATTATGTATCCTAAATCTAAAGTTTTTTCTATTAAATTATTTTTTTTATTTACTCTTATTTTTCAATAATCATAAGTTAATAATGTATAAATAAAATTATTCTTTGATAATTTTCATACTTTAATAATTATAGCTTTTGTTTTAAAAATAGACATAAGGTTTTTATTATTAATATTATT
>CAMZKR010000058.1 GCA_947311335.1 uncultured bacterium | reverse complement strand
TATTTTTTTCAAATTTATATTTCTTTATATTCCTTAAAACTATTTTTAATAAATTTGATTTTAATAAAATAATTTTCTTATTTAAATTATGTTTTTTTATGTTTATATTAGATACATATAATGCGTCTTTAGATATATCAATAGCATAAGTATTATTTATATTTAAATTTTTATTTAAAGAAATGGGTATACATCAACTTCACACTCAAACATCTATTAATGTTATATTTTTAATTTTTTTTAAAAATATAACATTAATTACTTGTTCAACTAATACTTCTGTTTCATTTCTAGGTATTAATACTTTATGATTAACATAAAAAACTAATGAAAAAAAATCAGCTTTATTTATTATATATTCAATTGGTTTTCATTTTTTAAAATCATTAAATTTTTCTTTTATTAAATCTATATAATTATTTTCAATTTCATTTTTTAAAAATAATTGATTATTATCAATATTAGTTATTTTTTGTATTATTAATAATATTGTTTTAATGTTTAATCAAAACCTTTTTCACATTTTATAAATTTCTTTTTTATACATATTTTAATTTTCAGATTTTTTTCTATTAAAAATAATTATAGTAAAAAATAATAATGTAAATATATACATAATTGAATAAAATGTGTTATATATAAAAAAATCTATTTTAAAATTTGTAAAACTTCATATTACATCTTTTATATTTAATGCTTCAAAAGGGGGAAATAAAAGCTGTAGCACTCTTGTAAAATATACTACTATTTCATTTCTAAATCTAATTCATAAATCAATTATTAATTGAAAACTATGAGATACTATATAAATCAAAATTGACATTAAAATAGTCAATATATTTGACATAAAAGTTGATAAGAAAAAAACTATAGACAATAGTATTTCCAATTTAAAAAAAGTAAATACTAAGGAAAATACTATTAAATGAGTTATTTCAATTTCTTTATAATTTAAAACAAATAAAAATAATAATGATTGAAGTAATATTATTAAAAAAATAGTTAAAGAAAATCATAAAAATTTTCAAAGTATAAATTCATATCTATTTATAGGTTTACTTAAAATAAGAAAAATTGTTTTTCACTCTATTTCCTTAAATAAAAGTTGGCTTCATACAAATAATACTCCTATTATTCAAAACACTTCTATCATAGAAAGTCAAAAATCAATTATTATCTTTTTATCATCTCAAATAGTAAGTTTTCAAAGCATTACAGAAAATATTATAAAAACAAAAGCAAAAAATATAATTAGATATAAAAATTTATTTCTTACAATTTCTTTAAAAGTATTTAAGGTTATATTCCACATAATTAATTAAATTTATAATTTAAAAAATCTTTATTTCCATTAATAAATGAGAGTATATCCATAGTTTTTTTTCATTCAAGTTTTACTTCTTTTAAAATAAGTATTTTTTTATTTTTACAAATTATTCATACAGTTTTTTTATCTAATTTTATAATTTTTCCAAGAGTTAAAATTCATTCTTCAGATATTGATATTTCTAATATTTCACAATCTTCTATATTTAATTTTTTTCATTTATAATAAGTATATATTCATGGCCAAGTATTATAAGCTCTAAATTTATTATAAATCTCTTCTCAAGTTTCTTTTGAAAAATATATTTTTCAATCTTGTTTAGTTATTTTAGAACAATATGTTATTTTAGAACTATCTTGTTTTTGTCATTTTATTTCTGATTTGATAATTTTTATTAAAGTATTTACTAAAAGTTTTGATCATATTTTCTCAAATTTATTAAAAACATCTATTGCTTTGTCCTCTTTGTCTATATTAATCTTTGCTATTTTAAGTATATCTCATTCATCCATTTTTTTATTCATATACATAATTGTCAATCCTGTCTGTTTATCTCAATTTTTTATAGCTTCTTGAATTGGGCTTGCTCAACGATAAGTAGGTAATATACTTCAATGTATATTAATACATCAATATTTTGGAATATTTAAAATATTCTCTGGAATTATTTTTCCATAAGCTACTACTACTATAAAATCTAAATTTAATTTTTCTAATACTTCTATTATTTCTCATTTTAAGCTTGTTTTAAAACCTTTTTTTAAAATTAAACTTTCTGGTTGTAAAACTTTTATATTATATTTTTCTGCTAATACCTTAACGGCAGTTTTTTGTAAAATCCTTTTTCTTCAAATTCTTTTATCTGGTTGAGATATTATAAGACTAACCTCAATTTCTTGCTTAAAATCATTGATTAATGATTTTAATATACTAGCTGAGAAATCTCATGTTCAAAAATATGCTATTTTCATATGTTTTTTGTTACATTATATTAATCTTCAATAAAAAAATCTAAATCTAAGTATTTTATTTTAAAAACATCTTTTACCTGAACTCACACATTAAATTTAATCATTAATTCTGTTAATTTATTTCAATTTATTAAAATTATTTTATGTATAGCATCATTAGCTTTTTCAATTGCTTTTTTATCAAAATCAGTTGTAGTTACAAAGATTCACTTACTGACATCTCAACTCATAGCTCAAATAAAATTTCTTATATCCTTTTCTCTTACTTTTCAATTATTATATCTTTTAGCTTGAGTATATATTCTATCAATTCCTAATTGGTCTTGATTAATAATTCCATCTATTCATCAATCTCATGACTTAAATGTCTCTTTATATTCTCAATATCACATTTTCTTAAATAAAATTAAAATTACTTTCTCAAAATAATATGGATTTGTATTTTTTAATTTATCTAATAAATCATTTTTTAAAGAATTATAAAAATTTTTATATCATTGTTCTATTAAATCTGTAGGAGATAAATCTTCTAGATTACAATTACTTTTATTAATTTCTTTTTTATTAGGAGTTATAAAATTTAAAAAAGATTCATATCTTTTTAAATAATTAACTGAAATCTCATTTAATCATTCTTCTAATACTTTTAATCATTCTTTTGTAATTTTTGTATATCCTCTATTAGGATATTCTATTAATCATGCTTGTTTTAAATAAGATTTTCCCCATCATACTTTATTATAAAATATTCATGAACCATTTTGACTTTTTAATTTTCTTTCTTTTTTTGTAACATTAAATTCTTTATATAATCTTTCTACAATATCAACTAATGTATAATCTTTTCCATCTGATAATATATTTAATATTGGCAACATTGTTTCATTAAATTTTGGTATCATATAACTATATTAATATATAAATTAAATTATCTCTTTTTAAGAAATATTTCTACTACTTTATTTATAAAAATTACAACTACAACTATTATTCAAAAAACTATTATTTTTCAAGTTTTGTCTAAAAAAAGAGCTGAAATTCAAAAAAAGAAAGATAAAGAATATATCAAAATTAAAATTTGTTTATTTTTTAATCAAAGCTTTAAAAGTCTATGATGAAGATGTGTAAAATCTCAAGCAAGTAAATTTTTTCAGTTTAAAAATCTATTAACTATTACATATATAGCATCTACACTATATATACCAAATACTACTAAAACTGTAGCTATTTTTCATCAAGATATTATAGCAAGAGTAGCAAGCATAAATCATAAAAACATTGTTCAAGAATCTCACATAAGTAATTTTTGTCTAACATCAAAAAACCAAAAAGGTATAAGTATTCATACAATTATTACTGATATAGTCATTATAAACTTAGCATTTTCTATTCATCATTCATAATTATCTCTATAAAAAAGTATCATTCCAAGTAAAAAAAGTATAGTAAAAGATATTATAGAGAGTCATGATGTGTTTCCTTCTATGCCATCTGTCCAATTTAAAGCATTAAAAACAAACACATACCATACTATGGTAAAAACTAAAGGTATTATATAAATTTTATAATTTAATATTATAAAATAATATGTTTCTAAATCTAAAATTCATCAAAATATATTACTTACATATCAAATTTTAATAGAAGTTAATCATATAATAGCTCATACTGAAATTTGAAATAAAAGTCTCCATTTAGCACTAACTTTAAATATATCATCTAAAAAACTAATAATAGTAATAAAAAATCAAAAAAGATAAATAAGATAAAGTTTAAAATTATGTTCAACAAAAAAATAACTTAATATCAAAAAAATTACATAAAAAATAATTCAAGTACTATATGGAATAGGGGCTCTTTTTTTATTATATTTTTTAGGATTGTCTACAATCTTAAATTTATAAAACACAAAAATAATCCCTTTTAGAAAACAAAGAGATAATAATATAGATAAAAAAAATGTGATAATTATAGTAGACATTTTATAAGTATTTTTTAATATTTTTTAAATAAACAACTAAAACAGTTAAAGGTAAAAGCATATAAGAAATATCTATTCATTTTATTTCTCATATATTATAAGAGTTAAAAACTGAAATCATTGCTCAAAATGGTACCATAAAAATTCATATTAAACTTAAGAAATATTTTATTTTTTGATTTTTTAATGATAAAGCTGTAGAGAAAAAAGCAAATCATAAAATTTGAATAAAATAATATATCGTCCCTATAAAACCTAAATAATAATCTATTATTATAATAATTAAATTGATTATTATAAGTAATCATCAATTTATAAATAATAAATCTTTTTTTCTAACTTCTTTAAAATAACTTTTTATGGCAGATAACCAAAAAGAAATTTGTGGTAATAAATAATACCATTTACCAGAAAAAAATCATGCATATAAAGAAATAATAGTAAAAATAAATGAACTTCAAAATTGAGCAATAGAGCCTTTTTTATATTTTTTAATAGAATAATAATCTCACATCATCATTATAAGTAAATCTCAAGAAAAATGTAACAAAAAAATAATTAAAACTTCATAAATATTTCACTTATTTGTATATCAAATTATAAATAAACAAATACTAAAAATAATAAATACCCACCAATTTTGTTTAAAAAATTTTTTTATTTCTTTTAATAATAAATTCATTTTATAAATAATATTTTTCTAAAATATAAATTGTTCAAGGAGTTATTTTTTCTTTATTTTTTATCATTTCTTTTATTTTATCTAAACTAAAGAATTGTACTTTTTCTACTTCTCCATCATCAAAATTAAAATCTCAATCATATATTCCTTCATAAATAACTCAATGAAAATAATGTCTATTATGTTTTATTTTTTCTGAGTATAATTTATCTATTTCTAATCTATCTTTATAAATCTTATCTTTAAATTTTAATTCACATTTTATTCAAAGCTCTTCTTTTAATTCTCTATAAGCAGAATTTTTATAGTTTTCTCAACTAGACACATGTCAACCAGCACTTAAACATAAATATCAAGGTTTATAAGAACAAGTTTTGCTTCTTTTTTGTAAAGCTATGCGTCAATCTCTATCTAAAATAACAATAGACGCTACTCTGTTAGTTGTATGATTTTTATAACTATTATGTCTAGTATTTATTCAAACTACATTATCATTTTCATCTACTATATCTAAATATTCCATAAAATAATTTATACTATAAACTTAAAGAAGGTCTGAAAAAGTCTACAAAAGAAAAAAATAATCTTTTTTGCTAAATTTTTCTTAAAATTTTATTGCTATACAAAGGCATAACTCAAAAATTTTGCAAAAAATTTATCTAAAAAATCTAGATTTTTGTTCAGATTATACATTTTTTCAGACCTTCCTTAAATTTATCTTATAGCTTATTTTTAAAAAAGCTAGAAATATTTTATTTTTCATAAAATATCATTTACAAAATCAAACTCTCAATCTCAAGTAATTATTACATCATATATATTTTTATATTCTTCTAATAATTCTTCTTTTTTATCGTTTAAAAATCAAATTTTAAGTAAATTATTATATTTAAATCATTTTATCATATGAGGATCTCATAAACTATCTCATAACAAAATAATATTTTTTCTTGTTTTTATTTTTTTATAAATCTCTGGAAAATCTTGTAAAACTGTCTCGTCTTTATTAAATACATGAATTAATGGTTTTTTATATCAAATAGCTAATCATTTTTTATTCCATATAAATTTATTTGAGATTATACTTATATTATCAAATAAAACCTTTTCGTTTTCTAAAAAATATAAATTAGAATCTCAACCTAGTCCATTTGCTGATATAATAATTAAAGGAATATTATATTTGTTCAATTTATCTAAAAATCATTTTACCCCTTTTCTAAAAACAATATCTGAATATTTTACTGCTTTTTTTATATCATCTTTTGTTAATTTATTATCTACTATAAGTTTTAAATGTTTTTGCCACCAAATAGTCATTTGTTTCTTTTTTTCTTCTATATCAATTTTTGGATTAACTTCAATAGCATGATAATAATCAAAAAGTTCATATGCTTTTTTGCTATAATCTTCTCAAAGTATATTTTGTTTTCTAAGAGATGAGATAATTGATGGTCTTTTTTTTCAATTAACAAAAGCTTTTGTTAATGTTCTATCAAAATCTGATAGTATATGTAAATTATCTAATCAATCCTTCTTTATATTTACTATTATTTTCTCAAATTTATTTCTGTCTACTATTATTATATTTTTCATAAGATATATTAAAACTAAAAATATATTATTTGCAATCTTTGTTAGATTAAATAAAATATGTAAATATTTTACTTAAATTTACGACTTTTCAAAATATATGTTTAATACTAGATTACAAAATTGAAATTATGAATATACTCCAAAAATAGAAGAATTTAATAATCAAAATACTGCAAGTTGATTATATGATATAAGAGGAGGTAAATCAGGTCATATAATAGAATGGGTATTTTCAAAGGTAAACAAAATAACCTGAACTAAGGTGTTAAACCCTTTGATTCCAGAAGAATGAAAAAAAATTAATAACATATTAGAATTATGACCTTGAGAATGAAAAAGTTTTGATAAATTTTTAGAAAAGATATGAACTAATTTTGATAATTTAGTACTTATTGAATGAAATGAAAACTCAATAAAAAAATTTAAAGAAAAAATACAAGATAAAAAATATGAAAAAATAAGACATAAAATTTATTTTATAAATGCTGATCTTTCTACAAAGAAATGATTACAACTCATTGTTTCACAATTATCAAAGTTAAATATAGACAATCTAGATATAATTTTTGCCAAAGCCTTTATTCATCATTTATTTACTCAGGAACAAAAACAATTATTTGAATTTTTAAAACAATATATGGATGACAAATCCTTTATATATTTATATAATCAATTTATTCCAAAAGATATAAGTAATTTAAAAAAAGATTTAGTTATAGTTTCAATATTAAATATAGTAACTAATTATTTTATAAAACTAGAAAATATTTATATATCTAAATGATTAACAGAAGCTAAAAAAGAAGCCTCAAATATAAAAAAAGATACTATAAAACAAATATCTTTATGAATAAAAAATATAATTGTAAAAAAAATACAATATTTTTTTAAAAAATCTGAATTTTCAAAATATCCCGAAGTATTATTTAATGAATTTCTAGAAAAATTAGAAACAAAGCTAGATTTACACAACTTAGAAGAAATAATAGAAAGATTTTTTAATCTATATGCTAAATTATTCACAAATGAAATAAATAAAAAAGAACACTCAAAATACAATATACAAACTATAGAAAATATAACACAAATACTTAAAGAATGTTGATTTGAATCTAAAATTTATCCTTGATCTTTATGGTCTAAATGAATAAAAGCTACTAAGAAATAATATTATTATTTATTTTTTCAAATATTCTTTAAAATAGCAAATATGGTGATCTATTGTTAATTTTTCTAACACTTCTTTTTCTGTAAACCAAAATTGATTTTTTGTTCACAAATCGGCTCATAAAATACTAATTTTGTTTTTTTCTTCTACTTCTATAAAAAATACTTTTTCTGTTACTTCTTCTTCTCTTTTTTTTCTTGCTTTATATCCTCTTGCATAAATTTTATCAAAAATAATTTTTTTTATTTTAGCATTTTTATATCAAGCTTCTTCTTTTACTTCTCTAATTATTGCTTGCTTTTCATTTTCTCCTTTTTCAATTTTTCATCAAACAAGTCAAAATTCTTTTTCTATAAACTCTAAAACAAAATATTTTTTAGTATCTTTATTTTGAATAATAGCTGTAACACAATTAAATTTTATTATATTTTTTTCACTTCTTGGAGCAGACTTTCCTGTACAAATTATATATGGATAATTATTTTTATATTTCATATTTTTCTTTTATTTCACTGAAATATTTTTTGTTCTTAATCTTTTCTAATGTAGATAAATCGTGTCAAAATAAATTTATATTTTTAATATTGTCTACATTAATAAATTTTATTTCACTACATTTATTTAATTCATTATTTTTAATAATTCCTGAATAATCTTGTATTTCTAAATAAAGATCAAAATACACTCTATCTTGTGATATTCTATGACAAATATGAACAAGTTTTATATTTTTCTCTTTTATATCTATATTTATTTCTTCTTTCATTTCTCTGATTAAAGCTTGTTTAAATGTCTCTTTTCATTCTATATGTCAAGATGGAAGTTGGTATTCTCAATCTCTAAATCATGTATTAAATCTTTTTTGAAATAATATTTCTGAATCATTATTTTTTATTATTCCATAAACTGCTCAATAAAAATCTGGTTTTCTCATATCTTTTTATTTATCAAAATAAAATACACCTTTTTTATCTGCTAATTTTTCATATCTTTTTAAAATTTCTCTAAATCAAAATTTATCTGTTATTTTTTTATATTTATCTTTCATTAATTTATCTTTATTTATCTTATAGTTTTTCCATGTTTTTCATCATTCCATAACTATTTTTATCATTGGTTGAAGTTTATCTAATTCATATACAAATTCTGCTTCTAAAGAACTTTTATTTTCATATTCTAAAATAAGTTTTTTTATTTCTTTAAAATCTTTTTTTCATAAAACTTTTTCAAGCTCTATTACAGCTTTTGCTTCTCTTTGTTTTTTAGTTTTAGTCATTTTTTCATCAAATATAACAGTATCTCAAGCAAATATTTCTACTAAATCATGAAAAAGTGCTATTTTTATAGCTTTTAATTCATTAATCTCAGGAAAATCAGATATAAATATAGTAATCATTATTGCTAAATGATAACTATGTTCAGAATCTGATTCTTGTTCACCATTTTGAAGAATTATAGCTCTTTTTATTTCATTCATTTTATCTACTAACTCAATGAATTTTAATTTATTTTTTAGATTTGTAATCATGGTTTTTATAAATTGAAAATTTTAAACATAACTCTTTTACTTCTTTTTTTATTTCTTGTAAAGTTATATTATCTTTTATAAATTCTCTAAATTCTTTTAGATTTTTTAGTCTAATTTCTTTATTTTCACTAAATTCAAAATGTTTTACTAAATTATATATTCTTCAAACAAAATTTGCAGCTTTTTTTATTTCTTCTTCTTTCATTCATCTCATCGTTAAAATAGGTGTTCACATTCTTATTCAACTTGGATAAAAAGGACTAGCTGGATCATTTGGAATAGTGTTTTTATTTAAGCTTATCCCCGCTATTTCACAAGCTTCATGCATAAAAATCCCTTTTCATCTTCAAATGTCAGCTAAAACTAAATGGTTATCTGTTCATCAACTAATTATTTTTATCCCTAATTTTTGAAGTTGTTTAGCTAAAGTTTTTGCATTTTTTACTATTTGTTTATTTGACTGAATAAATTCTGGTTTTAATGCTTCTCATAAAGCTACCGCTATAGCTAAAGTTTGATGATTATGTGGTCATCATTGTAATCATGGAAATACTGCTGAATCTATTTTTTTTGCTAAATCTTTATCTTTTTGTAATCATTTTTTTGTTACCATTATCATTCATCATCTAGGTCATCTAAGTGTTTTATGTGTTGTTGTTGTAATTATATCTACAAAAGATACAGGAGAAGTGTGTACTCATGCTATAACTAATCCTGATATATGAGCTATATCAGCTACTAAATAAGCTCCTATTTTTTCTGCTATAATTGAAAATTCTTTAAATGGAAATTCTCTAGAATAAGCTGTTGCTCATACCCATATAAGTTTTGGTTTATGTTTTAAGGCTAAATTTTCTACTTCTTCTAAATCTATATATCAATCTTCTTTTAATCAATACTGTACTATATTAAAAAACTTACTAGTTGCTGAAGCTTTCCATCAATGGGTTAAATGTCACCCTTCTGTTAATTTTAATCACATTACCGTATCTCAAGGTTCACAAACAGCAGTATAAACTGCCATATTTGCTGGACTTCAACTATATGGTTGTACATTAACATGTTCTACATTATATGCTTTTTTAGCTCTCTCTATAGCAAGATTTTCTACTTTGTCTACAACATCACATCCAGCATAATATCTTTTTTTAGGATATCATTCACTATATTTATTTGTAAAAGGACTTCATAATGCTTCTATAGTAGACAATGAAGCTATACATTCTGAAGGAATAAGCTCTAAACTTGTTTCTTGTCTTTCTATCTCTTCTTGAACTAAATCATAACAAATAGAATCTGTTTTTTTTAAATTTTCAAAATTCATAGTGTTTTTTTAATATTAAAATATTTATAATTTTTTCTATGTTTTTTTAAAATTTTCATAGTATTAATTTTTCTGTAAATTTATAATTCATAGTATTTTTTTATAAATATAATGTATAAATAATTTTTTATTTATTTCCATTTTTATTTTCTTCTATAAGTCTTTTATTTTCCTCATCAATAACTAATTTTAAAGCTTTTATTTTAATAAACTTTTCTGAAATCTTTTTTCATTCTTCAAGTTGTCTATCATAATTATTTTTATAATCTTCTTCTTTAAAAACTACTTTTATATCTGGCTGTATTCATTCTTTATCAATATTTTTTCACATAGCTGTATACCATTTAGCAATTGTCAACTTAAGTAAAGATCCATCTTGTAAATCAAATGGTTGTTGAACCGATCATTTTCAATAAGTTTTTTCTCAAACTAAAATTGCTTTTTTATATTCTCTCAAAGCTCAAGCTGTTATTTCAGAAGCTGATGCTGAATTAGAATTAATTAAAATAACTATTTTTTTATTAAAAATATTAGAATCATTTATGCTAAAATAATTCCTATTAAACAAGTTATCTTTATATTTTGTTTGAACTATTTTTTTTCAATTTTCAATAAATAAAGATAATATTTCAACTGCTTTTTGTAAGTATCCTCAACCATTATCTCTTAAATCTAAGATTAATCCATTTATATTTTCTTTTTCAACATCCTTTAATATTTTTTTAAATTCTATTGTTGTATTTTCTCAAAACATATTTAATGCAATATATCATATTTTAGAATTTTCTAAAACTTTTCATTCAACAGAAGGTATTATTATTTTTTCTCTAGTAACATTTATTTCTAATAAATCTTTTTTTCATTCTCTAAATATAGTTAATAAAACTTTTGTTCAAGAATTTCATTTTATTTTATCAACAGCTTCATATAAATTAAGATCCTGTAATTTAAAATTATCTGCCTTTAATATAATATCTCATTTTCTTAATCCATATTTTTTAGCTGGTGATCATTTTAATATTCTATCAATTATTACTCATATTTCTGTTTTTTCAACCACTGCTCAAATTCATTCAAAATCTCCTGATAATGTATCATTAAATGTCTTTTTTTCTTTAGGTGTCATAAATTCACTATGTTTATCTCATAAAGAATTTATTAATCCTTTTATAATACCATTTATTATATCTTTTTTCTTTACGTTATCTATTTCATAATAATTTTCTTTTACTAAATCATAAACTTTTTTAAATTTTTCTAAATTTATATCTCTTATTAAATTATTTTTATTTTCTCAATTACTTTTTAACAATTTATTTTCTCAATTATTAGCTATATATTGAGAAAAAATAAATCATAATAAAAAACTTGTTAATAATAGTATAAAAACTACTAAAGAATTTCACTTTTTTTCAAATATTTCATTTATAGTAAAAATTATAATAAATATTTTTTAACATTTTTTAATATACTTTTTTTATATTTAAATCAAGTCAATATGTATATTTATTTTTTGTAAAAAAAATGTTAATATATAATAATATATGTTATATAAGTAATAATATATTTATTTTTTACAAAAAATAAATTCTAATTATTTATTTTATAGCTTAAAATAAGTTTTTTACTTTTTAACATTGTTTACTATTACTAATATTAAGTATATATTTGATTAATAAAATATTATATGATAAAATAAAAAAGAAATGTATTTAATTAAATGTAAAATATTATGTTATTAAAATTTTTAAAAAAACAAAAAGAACTAAAAAATAAAATTAAATTAATAAAAACAATGATTAATAATCTTGATATACCTAAAAAAAATAAAAAACTTTATTTAGAATCCATTCCTTGAGCAAAAAAAGAAAACATATTTCATTTATATAATTTACTTATTTCTTTTATTGAAGAAATCGAAATAAAAGAAATAGAAAAAATAAATAATACAAATTTTTGAACAATTAATGGGATTAGAAAAAAAGAAGCTGAAAAAAGGAAACAAGAAATAAATTCATTTTCTTTTTTATTACATAATTTATAAAAATGACAAAAATAGAAAAACTATTTAATGATTTTGATACTAATAATATAAATTTAAATAATATTGATTGAAATTTAAATACTTTACAAGAAAAAAGTAAAGATGCATTAATTTTTTCTGAAAACACTTTTAAATTTTGAGAATTAGTTAAAGAATATTGAAAATTACCAGAATATAAAGAAAAACAAGAAGAATTTGTAAAATGAATAGAACAATTTTTATTAAATTAATTATTTTATGGAAAAATTTAAAATAGTTGTTTCTAAATGAAATAAAAAATATTCTTTAGTATTAGCTGGGGAAAATGAAGCAGAAGTAAGAGATAAAATTCATAAAGAATGATATACTATTTTAAGTGTTGAAAAATTTTTGAATAATAAAATAATTTGAAATAAATTTATTTTTGAAGCTCAAATAAAAGGACTTAATAAAAGATGAGTAATTATATGAAGTGATATATTTAAAGTTTATACAAAATTAAGAAAAGATTTAAAATACGATGTAAAATATCTTTATTCAGAAGCAGAACAAAAGAAAAATTTAGAATATAAAGAAAAAATAATAAAAGAACTTGAAAAATGATACAAAAAAATTAATTTTTTATCAGAAGCAAAAGAAAAATTAATTAATAAAAAACAAAAAGGAAATGATATTAAACAAAAAGGAAGTATAGATGATTTTTATTTAAAAAAAGAATTAGAAAATACACATAAATTAATAAATTTAGTATTAAAAAAGATAGATTTTTTTATAGAAAAAGATAATAGAATATCACCTATTAAAAAAGAAAAATTACAAGAAGTACGTAACAGCATTGTTAAAATAAAAAAATCTACAAATTTATTTAAATTAAAACAAATATGAGAATTAGCTTTAATTAAAATATGAAAAGTAGAATTAGAATTTTTAGAAAAAGAAAAAACTAAAGAATCTAAATTATATTTAAAACAAACTAATAAATTATTAAGAAAAATATGATCAAATAAACAAATAATAGAAAAACAAAAAGATTTAAAATTAATAATAAATAATTTTTTTTCTAAAATAAAAAATACGATTAATAAGAAAAAAAATGAAAATAAATTAAAAGCTTATAAAGCAAAAAAATGAATAGACAGAGAGTCATATAATTATTTAAAAACACTTTTACTGTTAGATAAATATAAATCTAGATTAAGAAAAAACACTTTAGATATAATAAAACAAATAAATATATTAGTTTTTCCTTTTTGAGAAAATTTAAAAAAGAAAGAGCATTTACTTATAAAAAGAAAAGTTATAAAACAAAATATATCTATATTAAAAGCAAAAAAAGAATGAAAAAATTTTTCATATACTTGAATTATAAATTGATATAGTAAGATAATAAAAGATTTTTTATTTTTTATAAAAAATATTTTGAATTACGTGTTTTATATAGTTTTAATTTTTTCTTTTATATTAATTATACATTATAATTTTGTTTCATATTGATATAT
>CAMZKR010000057.1 GCA_947311335.1 uncultured bacterium | reverse complement strand
TTGTTTATTTCAATATCATACTCAATCTCTATTTGTATCAATTTTTGCTATAGTTCAAATTGAATCAATAACAAGAGCATCTTTAAAAGTTCTAGATGTATCTCATGGAAATTTTTTAGTTTCTGATATTGTTCTAATAATAGAAATTATTTTATTTGTTTCTTTACTATTTAATCGTTCATTTTTTATTATATTTCAACTTGATCCTATATTTATATATCTTCAATTTCTTAATATATATGGTTTAATATTTCAAATAACCATTGTATTACTTGGTACTTCTTTTTTAATAAATTTTCAAAAAGTTCAGTCTACATTATTTATAGTAAAACTATTACAAGATTGGATAGCTTTACTAGCAGCACTATGAGATCTAGAATGATTTTTGGCTCATGTTCTATTAAATATTCTTAAATAATTATTATCAAAAAGATACTTTAATCAATTAGTTCATCATGTTCAATAAGCTATATGATTTTCCATATAAAAGTTCTCATCAAGAGAAATTAGCTCATTATCTTTTCTATATAAAGTTGGTCTTAATACTTGAAACTCAGTTTTATTATCTTTAGGAAAAAAATTATATAAATAATCATATCAACCAGATAAATTAATAAAAATTAATTTTGAATTCGTTGAATTTAAAAAAGATGTTTCACTTACTGTTTCTGTAGTTTTTTTAAATCAAGAATTTAAAATATATTCTGGTAAAGTTAATATAATTGATGCTAAACTTTCTATTTTTTTTTGATCAGTTAAAGAGTTAAAAATTATAGAATTATTATTTTCATCAGTTTTAAGAAAATCTATAAGTAAATTTCTTGTTGAATCATTTATTGTCTTTCATAATAAAAGTTTGTTTTCAAAAACAGATATTGTTTCACTTGGTGTTAAACTTCTATCAATAGATCACGTATTAATCGGATAGAACCATGCTTCATCTAAATTATATAAAACTCCAGAATTATAATATGTTCATGATAAAAATAGAACATCATTATTTGTGGATCCTGTCATTTGAAAATTAGTAAATGTTATTTCTCAATCTTCAGTAATAAGTTTTTTATTAAAAAAATCATATTTTATATTTGTAAATACATTTGTAGAATTAAAAGTTCCAGATGAAAATTTAACATTTCATGTTCATAATAAAAGATAATCACTTGATAAAGATCAATCAATAGTAGAAAAATCTGTATAATTTAAAACTCCAGTACTTGTATGAATTAATAAATTGTAAGCTCATGAAGTCTTTGTTGATGTTTTATAGGTAAATTTTGGTATATATGTAATCCATTTATTTTGTAAATTTGCATTATAAAAATTATCATTTTTATCAAATCAAGTTCTTCAAAATATTGTATATTGTTTATAAGGCACCCATCAAAGATTTGAAAATAAATTAGTATTATATACATTTGGATCTACATAAGTTTTATTGTTTTGATTGATTATTTTAATAGTTCAAGCGGCTAATTCAACTGGATTTTTATACCTCAATTCTTCCATAGATTTAGAAGTATACATCATATCACTTGATAATAACCATTTTACACTTGGATATATGTCAAAATTATTTTGTCTAATAATTAAAGCAAATGATTCTAAATCAGTTTGACTTGGATTTTCATTTACATAAAATCTTATCAATTTATTTGCAAGAAAAACACTTATAGCATTTTCTCTTTTAGAAAATATATAATCTATTATATTATTTCTCAATGAAAGTCATCATCATAATTGAATTTGTTCTAAATCAATTGTTCCAGAAGCAGAATTGTAAAAACTAAAGTTATCTCAAACTTTCAAACTTCAAGTAAGAAACTCTACTAATCTTGTATCATTTCAAGAATAAATTGGAGGATTATAAGTAACAATATGCAAAGCTGATGACTTATCAAATTCAAATCAAAATAAAATCTTTGATAAACTTGCAACATCTGATTCTTCATAATTTCTTGTATTTCACAAATCATTACTTTCCCAAGGCCTATATTCATCCATTAAAAATAATTGAAGTAATTCTCTTGCATAATTTTCATTTGGATATTTTTTATTTTTTTGGTTAAATAAATCAAGGTATCTTCATTCAGTAAAATCTCATAGATTTCAATTATTATATAATATTTTCTTTAATAATTCTTTATAATTTCAAAGGATTTCAGAATAAATAAGATTGTGAGTATCATATATCTCTTTATAAGTAATTTTATTAGTTCAAGCACTTGATGAAAAAATATCTTCAAATAATAAAAATAATTTTCTTTTTGCTTCATATGGATCATAAGTATAGTTTAAATGATATAATCTTACCATATCATTAGCATTAATATAACTAAAACCTGGAGTTGATACGAAAGTTGAAATTAATGTATTAAAAGAAGTTTTATCAGGTCAGTTTTTATCAGGAAATAACAAAGAAACAGCCAAACTAGAATTTCAAGCATTATATAAATCTTTAATTATATTATTATTAACTCAAATCAAAGATCTTCTAGCTAAGTGTTCTGCTTTTTCAATAGTCCATGGAGTTGAACTTGCAAAAAGTTGATTATTCAGAAAAAGAAATACTAATATAAAAAATATAATAATTCATTCAAATATTCTTTTCATAATATTAATAATTTAAGATATATTTTTTCTCCTTTTTTATATTGTATATTTATATTCAATAATAGACTTTTGTCAAAGTTCTCTCTTTAGTTTCTACTAAAAAACCAACAATTCAAATGCCAATGGTTTTCCTAATATATGACACTTAGAAATATAGATACAAAGGATTATTGTTAAATTATGATATTTATTTTGAAGAAAAATTATGAGAATTAAAAGATTGAGAAAATATTTTAGAAACTTTTGAAAAGTTTTTTTAAAATGAAAAAAATAAAGCACTATTAAATTTTTGTAAAGAAGTAATGAATAGAAAAAGAAAAATTTGAAGAATTATAAAAAACTATAAATTAAAAATCTATAGTTTTTAGATTTATTTTTTTGGTGGAACAAGTGAGTGGTGTGTCTAATTCCGTTATACTTACCTCTCTACGAGAATCCTAAAGAGTTTCAGCGAATCTATAGAAAATTCAGAGATTCTTTATTTTGGTCTTAATCAGAATATTTTTTCTTTATTCTATCTATATCATGATTAGTTTT
>CAMZKR010000056.1 GCA_947311335.1 uncultured bacterium | reverse complement strand
TTTTTTGCATTTTTTAATACTTTAAAAAAATGATCTATATCATCAAATGTATTATATAAATATAAACTCATTCTACAAGTATGATTAACTCAAAGTTCAATCATTAAAGGTTCTGCACAATGTTGCCCTGCTCTAATACAAATATTTTTTTCAGCAAAATACTCTGCAATATCATGTGAATGTATTCATTTAACTATAAAACTAAAAACTCCTACCCTTGTTTCTGGGTTTATTCAACCAATAAGATTTATTCATTTAAAAGAATTAAATTTACTTAAAGTATATTTTATTAACTTATCCTCTATTTCATTTATTTTTTTATATCATCAAATTTTTTCAATATATTCTAAGGCTTTTAATACACTAATTGCTCAAGGTAAATTAGGCGTTCCAGCTTCAAATTTATCTGGAAGTCAAGCTGGTTTATAACATCATTTCGCTACACTTGATATAGCTCATCCTCAAGAAAATACAGGTTGTAAATTATTTAAGAATTCTTTTTTTCACCACAATATTCAAATTCATCAGCTAGCCATAAATTTATGTCAAGTAAAAAACATAGCATCACATCAAATTTTATTAACATCAACCTTAAAGTGAGGAAAACTTTGAGATGCATCAACTATAAATATTGGTTTATCTTTTTTATATTTTTTATTTAATAAATTTTTTATTTTTTCTAAATTAAAAATTTCTCAAGTTACATTTGAAACTTGTGTTATAGATATAATTTTAATATCTTCATTAAGTTTTTTTTCCAAATCTAAATAATCTAAAGTATAATCATTTTTTATTTTTATATATTCTAATTCTATTCATATTTCTTCTTTTAAAATAAGCCATGGAACAATATTTGCATGATGTTCAACTATACTTACTAAAACTTTATCTCATTTTTTTAATAAAGAACTTTTTCTAATTGAACCAATAAGTAGATTTGAAGCATATGTTGAATTATAACTATAGATTATTTCTCTCCAATTATCTACATTTAAAAATTTAGCAACTTTTTTCTTAGATTCTTTATACATTTTCTCTGACTTCTCAGCTATATTATAAGTTCATCTATGTATATTAGAATAATAATTTTCTTCATACTCCTTAATTGCATCTATCACATAACTTGGTTTTTGAGCTGTAGCTGTACTATCAAGATATATTAAATCTTTATTATTAGAAAAAATTGGAAAATCAACTTTTATATTTAACATAAAAAAAATTTAAATTTTACTAAAAATATTTTTAACAACAATGGAACAAAACTTATTATTTATTCTTCATAAAGATGAAAAATTAGAAGATAAATAATTTCTTAACATCATTCTAATAGCATTATTTTTATTTATTCATCTACTTCTAAGATAAAATAATTCTTCATTTTTTATCTTTTCAATACTACAAGAATGTCATGCTTTAACATCGTTTGATCATACTAGTAGTTTAGGAATTCATTTTATTTTTCAAGTTGAAGATAAAAAAATGTTTTTTTCTTCTAAATATCATTTAACATTTAATAAATTATTTCATATTTTTACTGTCCCATCTAAGTCAATAAATCAATTTTTTCATATAAAAGAAAGCATTTTCATATCAATAAAAGAGTTATTACTAACTATTTCTCATAAAATATTTACTTTAACTTTATTTCATATTGATAAAATAAAAGAATTAAACTCGCATTTTGAATTTTTTCATTTAAGTAAAATATGTTTATTATATTGTTCTTTATTGGTAAAACTTGAAAAATATTTTAAGCTTGAATTATCAAATAAAATAATTTTTCTTATTTTATTATCATCATCAAAAATAACTACATCTTCTCATTTAACAATATATAATATTTTAGAATTTAAAGTAGAGGATATATAAAATCCTTTTTTTAATTTTTTAATAATCATCTTTTATTTTTAAAATTAGAAAGCTCATTCAAACTCCATTGAAATTAAAACATTCATTTCACTTGCATATTCAAGTGGTAGTTCTTTCATTATAGGGTTTAAAAATCAATTAACAATCATAGATGTAGCCTCATTTTTATTTATTCATCTTGATTCAAGATAAAATAAATCATCCTCATTTATCTTTCACGCTGTAGCTTCATGGGCAACAATAGAACTCGTATTTCATACAATTATTTTAGGAATAGCATTACTTTCTGATTTAGAATCTAATATTAACCCATCGCAATCTACTTTTGATATTGAATTTATTGCTCATTTCTTTATATCAACAAGTCATCTATATGTATTTATTCAAGTTCCCTTACTCAAAGATTTTGATATTATATTACTTGTTGTATTTTTTCAAATATGAATAACTTTGGCTCATGTATCTTGATTTTGTCATTTATTTGCAAAAGCAAGTCACAAATGATCTGCTTTGGAATTATCTCATTTCAATATGCTACAAGGATAAAGCATAGTAGTATTACTTCACATATTTCATCATACCCATTCCATATATCAATTTTTTTCTATTATAGATCTTTTAGTATTTAAATTATATGTATCTAAACTCCAATTTTCAACTGAACTATATCTCATTTTTGCATTTTCTCATACAAATATTTCAACTCCTCAAGCATGAAGTGAGTTTTTATCATATTTTGGAGCACTACATCACTCTATATAATGAGCAGAGGCCTTATCTTCTATAATAATTATTGTATGCTCAAATTGTCCTCATTTTTCTTTATTCATTCTAAAATAAGATTGTAAAGGTTCTTCTATTTTAACTCCAGTTGGTACATATAAAAAAGTTCATCCACTCCATACAGCATAATGTAAAGCTGAAAATTTATGATCTGCAATAGGAATAAGTTTTGAAAAATATTTTTTTATAAGTCCTTCATGATTTTTTAGTGCAATATTCATATCTTCAAATATTACTCACTTTTCTTTTAATTCCTTTTTTAAATTATGATAAACAACTTCACTATCGTATTGTGCTCATACTCAAGCTAAAGAAGCCTTCTCTGCTTCAGGTATTCAAAGTTTATCAAATGTATTTTTTATATTCTTAGGTACGTCATCCCAAGTCTTTTTATCTCAAGCTCATTCTGGTTTTGCAAAATAATAAATTTCATCCAGATTTAATTTAGATAAACATGGTCACCAATTTGGCATCATAAATTTATTATATATCTCTAATGCTTTAAGTCTAAAATTAAGCATCCATTTTGGCTCATTATTAGACTTTGATATTTGCATTACTACTTCAATGTTTATTCATGGTATAGATTTATTTAAGTATCTAATTTTATCTTTAAAATCCCAAGAATTAGATACTATTATATTTTTTGTTTTTTTTCAGTTCACTTTTTAAAATAATAAATTAAATATTTTCATACCCTTTTTCTTTAATATCTTCAATAAGTTTTTTTCATCATTTCTTTTTTATTAATCAATTTTCAATTATATAAACCTTATCAATATCAATATAATCAAATATATTAAAATGATGAGTTATTATTATTAAAGAATTATTTTTATTATTTATCTCTTTTATAAACATAGCCACCTTTTTAAATGCATCTAAATCAAGACCTGAATCTATTTCATCAAGTATAATATATTTAGGTCAAATAAGTTTCATTTGTAAAATTTCTATTTTTCTTTTTTCTCATCAACTAAATCATACATTTAAATCTCTTTTTAAAAAATTATCATCAATTTTTAATTCTTCCAAATACTTTTTTATAAATCTTTGAAATATAAAAGGTGAAATATCCTTTTTTATTTTATTTCTATTTTTTAAATGAATATTATATATAGTTCTTAAAAATTCACTTAAATTTATTCAAGATATTTCAGGAACATTTTGAAAAGATAAAAAAATTCCATTCTTACTTCTCTCTTCTGGTAACATTGTAATTAAATTTTTTTCATCTATTTCAATTTTTCAACTTAAAATGTTATATTTTGGGCTTCACATTAATACAGAAGATAAAGTAGATTTTCAACTTCAATTTTTTCATAAAATTCCATAATTATTTCATAATTTAAAATCCAGATTTACTCATCTTAATATATTTTCACCATTAACTCAAACAACTAAATTTTTTATTTTTATCATATAAATAAATATTTGTTAGTAAACATTACTATATTAGTAATATTTTATTAAAATCAAGAAAAAATAATAAAATACTTATTTTTTTAGTCATTGTTAATAAAACGTTAAAAATCTATTTTACTAAGCTAAAATAAAGAAACGTATTTTATTTAAAATGTCTAGTTGTTTATATATAGATTATTTTGACATCTATTAAAAAAAGAATAAAACTATATTAGTTATTCTTTATTTATAGAGGAAATATCTGAAAAATTAACATTTTTTTAACAAAATTTAAAAATAAATGGTTTATTTAGAAAATATTGAAGATTTACATAAATCTGTGCTTTTAAAAGAATTGGTTAGTTCTATTGATATTTTTTCAGATAAAAAGAATGTAATTATTGATTGTACATTAGGTTTATGATGACATGCTAGTGAAATAATAAAAAAAATGAACTTATGAGATATATTTGTTGGTTTTGATGCTGATATAGAGAACTTGGATTTAGCAAAAATAAGATTAGAAAAATTAAACAAAAATAAAAAAATAAAATTAATTTTTATAAATTCAAATTTTATAAACTTAAAAATAGAACTTGAAAAATTAAAAATTAAAGAAATTACTTGAATATATTATGATTTATGAATGTCTTCTGTACATATAGATAAAAAAGATAGATGATTTAGTTTTAAATTTGATTGACCTCTTGATATGAGGTTTGATAGAACGATTTGAAAAACAGCAGCTGATATATTAAATTGATATAAAATAGGAGAATTAAGAAATATATTTTTAAAATATTGAGAAGAGCCTATTAGTAATAAATTATCTTATAAAATTATAGAAGAAAGGAAAAATAATAAATTTAAAAGAAGTACAGATTTAGTAAGATTAATAGAAGATATATCTAAATCTGCTAAAAGTAAAAATAGAATATTTCAAGCTCTAAGAATTGAGGTAAATAATGAATTAGAAAATATAAAAATTTCTATTGAAGATGCTGTAAAATTATTAATAAAAAATGGGAATATATTTGTAATAAGTTTTCATTCACTTGAGGACAGAATAGTAAAAAGAATTTTTAAAAAAGAAGCTAGAAATTGTATATGTAAAGATTTAATATGTACATGTAAACATAAAAAGACTTTACAATTACTAACTAAAAAACCAATATTACCAACAGAAAAAGAAATAAAAAACAATAAAAGAAGTCGAAGTGCTAAAGCTAGAATAGCAAAAAAGATATAATTTATATTTTAATATTTAAATATACAGTGAATCCTAAAGTATTAATAAAAGAGCCTGGTGATATATTTCTTTCAAAAAGAAAAGAAGAAAAAAACAAATTACAGTTTTGATTTGCTTCTACATATATAATAATGTTAGCAGTAATATGATTTTTATTAATATATTATGTTTGGATCCTAAATATTAATGCAACTAAATGATATAATATAATAAAACTTGAGAGAAAACAAAAAGAATTAATAATTAGACAAGAAAGATTAGAAGTTAAAATAGCTGAATTAGAAAGTTTATCAAATATATTATCTAATGAAGATTTAGAAAATATGGAAAAAGTTGAAAATCCAGATTATTTAGTTATAAAAGAATGAGTTCAATATGTATATAATAATTAATTAATCGATAATTCTAATATTAATTAGAAAATAGAATATTCTACCTTTAATTCCATAAATCAAGATAGAAAACTTCTTTGCCTATCGATTCGACTACATATCCTTTTAGTAGTTAAGTTTATATAAGCTTGATTTGAAAAAATGACTTTAATATGTAAAACTTTTTCCATTCCAAAACATTCATCTAAAAAACTATTTAACATAATTTTCTTTGCAAAATTCTATTTTTTTATTATGCTATTTTTAAAGATAATTAACAATTCTTAAAATGCCTGAAGTTTTAAAAAAACTTATAAATAATATAAGTTTATTGCCTTGAATTTGAGAAAAATCTGCAACAAAATTAGCTTTTTTTCTACTTAATACTAATGAGCATTTTATAAATGACTTTAGATGAAATTTAGAAAATATAAAAAATAAAATAGGTAAATGTAAAATATGTTCTAGTATTACAGATTTATGAAAAAATGAATGTTCTATCTGTAAAAATACTAATAGAAACAAACTACAAATTGCAGTAGTAGAAGAATATTTAGATATGTTAACAATTGAAAATTCATGATGATTTAATTGAGTTTACCATATATTATGATGAGCAATTTCTCCTATAAATGGTGTTTTTGTATGAGATCTTAATTTTGAAAAATTATTTTTAAGAATAACAAATTCTAATAAAAACCTAGAAATAATATTAGCGACAAATCCAAATATTGAATGAGAAGCAACTGTTTCATATATATTTGAAGAAATAGAGAAAAGAAAATTAAAATATAAAGTAAATATAACAAGATTAAGTAGATGATTGAGCTCATGATATATCGAATATGCTGATAATATAACTTTAATAAATGCATTAAAAGAAAGGAAAAAAGTATAAATTATTTTTTTAATAATAAAGAATGTGTTCCGAATTTTCTCCTGTTTGAAATGGGGCTAAAATGACTAAATCTCAAATTAAAAAATATATAAATGATATGAAAAAAGCACAAAAAAAAGCTAAGGAAAGGCTAAAAAAAGCTAAAGAATCATGAGAATTCACAAATGAAGAAATAAAAGTAAGACGACTTGAAAAATTGCTTGAAGAAGATAGTTTATATGAATAATTATAGTTTTATTATTTCTTTTATAGTTTCAGCGATTTTATTAAAACTATGTCTTACAAAATCATTTTCATGTAATAAATCTCTTTCTAAAACTTTATAATCTTTTAATCTAAATATATTTCTTTCTTTAACTTTTACTGGTTTTTTCTTTTCAAGATTTTTATATTTTTCTGCTAAATCATCCCTTATAAATCAATTATTTACAACAATATAATCAAGGATTCATATTCATAAATATTTTTCTACTTCATCTATAAAATCAATTACTTCAAAATCAGTTGTTTCTCATTTCTTTGTCATCAAATTACAAAAATATATTACTTTTGCTTTTTTATTTTTTCTTATTGCTTCCTTTAATCATTTAGTTAATAAGTTTGGTATAATCGATGTATATAAATCTCAAAATGTAATAATAATAATGTCTGATTTTTCTATTTGTTTTATTGCTTTCGGATTAGTTACTACTTCTGGAATTAAATATGCCTTTTTTATTTTTGCTGACTCCTCAGTTAAATTTAAGTCTATATTTGTTTCAGAAAATACTTTAGTTCAATCTTCAAGTTCTACTTCTAAATCAGATTTTTCTAAAGTAACTGGAATAACTCTTCATTTTACTCTAAACATTTTACATATTTGTTTTAATCACTTATCAAAACTTCCAGTAATATCAGTCATAGCTGTAATTAGCAAATTTCAAAGAGAATGTCATCATACAGAACATGTTTTATCATATCTATAATTAAATAGTTTCTTTACTATTTCATGTTCACGACTAAGAGCCATAACTCATCTCCTTACATCTCAAGGTGGTAATATATCAAATTCATTTCTAAGTATACCTGTTGATCATCAACTATCACTCATAGCTATAATTGCTGATAAATTATAATCATCATTATCTCTTAAAGCAGAAAGCATTCCATAACTTCAATTTCATCATCATATAGTGGTTATATTTATCTTTTTTGATGGATTCATTTTTTATTTATAAAGTTATACTATCTCAAATTTCTATTATTTGTCATATATTTCAAACCCCTTTTATAAATTCTTTTGGATTTGCTTTTATTATATTCCAAGTATTGTAATGAATTGGTATTACTTTCTTTGGTTTTATAAAATCTTTAGTAGCTATAATTGCATCTTTTATTCACATTGTAAAATTTCATCAAATTGGTAAAAATGCTAAATCTATACTATCATATTTAGATAATAACAACATTTCTTGTGTTAATCAAGTATCTCAAGCATGATAAATATTTTTTTCTTCTGTTCTTATTATTATTCAAGCTGGGTTTGTTGTATATCAACTTTTCATATCAGCAACTCATCAACCATGAGTAGCATACACAAACTTTACTATATAATTTCCAAAATTAAATTCTCAACCTATATGCATAGCATGTAAATTTGTTAATCATTTTTCATTTCAGAAATAATTTGATATTTCAAAAGTTGATATAAGTATACAATTTGTCTTTTTACAAATTTTAAAAGTATCTCATATATGATCATTATGTCCGTGAGTTAATATTATTGATAATATCTTTTTATTTAAAATACTATTCAAATTAGTTTTTATTGTAGGATTTCAAGTAATAAAAGGGTCTATTAAAATACTTCCATCTTTTATTTCTATTTCTACAAAAGAATGACTATGATATATTATATTCATTTTTAATCATTAATTAATACTGCTTTTATTCTTCTCACTCATTTACTTGAGGCTTGTTCTTTTTTTATATGAAATTTTCACATTTTATTTGTATTTTCTACATGAGGTCATCCACATATTTCTTTAGAATAAATATTATCTCCTGATTTAATTGTATAAACTTTAACAATATCAGGATATTTTTCCCAGAAAGATCAATTTATTCAATTTTCTTTTGCTTTATTTTTCTCCATTTCTTCAATTGTAACTTTACTTTTTTCTTCTATAGCTTTATTTACATAATCTTCAACTTTATCAAGCATATCTCTTGATACTTTTTCTCAATAAGTAAAATCAAATCTAAGTCTTTCTGCTGTTATATTTGCTCATGCTTGAGTTATATCATTTCATAAATATTTTTTTAATCATGCAAATACTAAATGTGTTGCTGTATGAAGTGCTGTTGTTTTTTCACTTTCATCAGCAAGTCATCATTTAAATTTTTGTTCTGCTCCTTTTCTTGATAACTCTTTATGATTTTCAAATGCTTTTTTAAACCCCTCATTATCTACTTTTAATCATCTTTCTTCTGCTAATTCTTTTGTGATTTCTAATGGAAATCAATAAGTATCATACAATTTAAAAGCTTTAATTCAAGCAATAGTATCTATCTTTTTTCATGTTTTTTTAAAAATTATTTCAAATCATTTTACAAGCTTGTCAAATTCTCTAAGTCATTTATCTAATGTTTTTAAAATCTGTTTTTCTTCTGCTTTCATTTCTTTTATTATAAAATCTTTTTTATCTTCAAGTTCTTTATAATGATTTTTATATTCATTAATTACTTCTTTTGCTATTTCTGTAATAAATCATCATTTTACTCATAAATCTTTCGCAAATCTTATTGCTCTTCTTATAAGTCTACGAGTAAAATATCCTTGATCTTTATTTGAAGGAACTGCTCAATCACAAATTAAAAAAGTTGCGGCCCTTAAATGATCCATAACTACCCTAAAAGCCATAGTTTCTTTTTTGTTTTCTCAATATTTTTTAGCTGTTAGTTTTTCTATTTTATTTCTAATTCCATCAAATAAATCTCATCTAAATACATCTGGATTATCACTTACTGCAACAGCTAATCTTTCAAGTCATCATCAAAAATCTATATTTTTATTTTTTAATTCCTCAAATCAATTTTTAGTTCTCATAAATTGCATAAAAACATTATTTCAAATTTCCAAAAATCTACCACAATCACAAGCCGGGTGGCAATGCTCATCTTTCCATCTTGAGTCTTCATGAAGTTTTAAGTCTTCTCCAAAATCCCAAAACATTTCTGAGTCTGGTCCTCATGGTTCTCAAACTGGCATATTATTAGGAACTCATGCTCTACTCCACCAATTTTCTTTTTCATTATAATAAAATATTCTTCCATTTTGCATTCATTTTTTTTCTGCCATATCAATATCAAGTGCATCTATTCAAATTTTTTGAAACTCTTTTTTCCATAACTTTACAGCTTCCGAGTCTTTATAAATTCATAATTTATTATTTCATCTATATACAGAAATATATATTTTACTTGGGTTTAAGTCTAATTTTTTAGTTACAAATTGAAACATCCATGAAATTTGTTTTTCTTTAAAATAATCTCAAAGACTCCAATTTCAAAGCATTTCAAAAAAAGTAGTGTGTCTATTATCTCAGATATCTTCTATATCTCAAGATCTAAAACATTTTTGACTATCGCAAATTCTAGTTCAAAGAGGATGTTTTTCTCAAAGTAAATATGGAACCATTGGCTGCATTCCTGATCCTGTAAAAAGTGTTGTTGGGTCATTTTCTGGAATAAGAGATGATGAAGGAATAATTTTATGCTCTTTAGATTTAAAAAATTCTAAATATTTTTTTCTGATTTCATGACTATTCATTTTTATTTTTTCATAAATTAAGATGATAAAAATAATAACAAAAAAGCTTTTTTTTTCAAGGTAAGATTTAATGAAGGTGTAAAAAAGTTGATTTTTGCTTAAAATAAAAATTTATGTTAAAATAAAAATAATATATATAAGACACTATCTTATGGGATTAATTTGAGAAAAATGACAAGATTCTATAAATTATAGGAGTTTGCAAATAAATATCGAGTCCTCAAATTCAAATGAAAAAATCGAAAATGAGATACATCAAGATTTAAATGAAGCTTATGAATTACTTAGAAGTGTAAGAGATTCAGGAAATAAAGAGTTATATAAAAAATTTAGACAAGAATATTTAGATTTATACAATGAAATCAAAAATGCATTAAAATCAAATAAAAAGTTCTCAAAATCTGAAAGATTATCCATTTTATTAGAATTATGAGATATAATAAAATTAGCAGAAGATAATTGAATAAAAGAAAAAAGAAGTCTATTTGACAAATTATTATGAAGGCATAAAGATAATTCTAAATCTAAAGAAAAAGCACAAAAATTGTTAGAAAAAAATATAAAAGTTTTTACAAAAAAAGAAGCAATAATAGCCTTAAGTTACTTAAATAAAAATTATTCAAGATATTCAAAATCAAATGATACAAATAAATTATTTACATTCTTTTATGATACAATACAAAACCTTGATGATAAATATGAGGTGAGATTATTTCAAGAGAAATTAATAAAAATGGTTCTTTTAGAAAAAGATAAATGATTTAATAATGAATTTATTCAATGATTTAATAATAAAAAATGAAATTTCTTAATAAAAACAAGTGATTTTTCTAAATATTTAGAAGAAACAACTATAAAAGAAATAAACTCTATAGCTTTAGCAAATTATATTAAATATCTATATTCTATATGAGCTAATTTTTATCAAAATCCAAAATTATTATGATGAATAGATAAATTAGGTAAATTATTAGAATTTTGGAAAAATAATAAACAAGACTGAAAAGCAGAAAAATTAATAAAAGATTTTTTACTAAAAAAAGAAAGTGAAATAAAACAATTATTACAAACAAAAGACATAAATATAGAAAATCTTCAAAGTAAAAATACAGAAGAAATTCAAAAAATATTAAGAAATAAGAAATTATCAGAAGAAAACATAAAACAAGTTATAGAATTAATCAAATTTAAAAGAAATATGGAATTTACTAAAAAAATATTATCTTTTGGATTAAAATGATATAACAAACTTGATACAAAATATTTTTTTAAAAATCCTGAAGAATTAGTAATGATTACAAATAAAAATAAATTTCTAGAGGTAATAAAAAGTATAAAAGACTTAAAAAACTTGAATTATGCTTATGTAAATGATATTTTTAAAACTGACTTTGATGTATTATATGAATTGTATAAAAAAAGAAAAGAATTAGAACCAGATTATAAATTTTCTTTTGTACAAGTAAAAAACATTGATATTAAAGAACTAAGTAAAGAACAGTTAAAAAATTTTATAAATATAGTTGATAAATCAATAATAGATTATTACATTGAAAATTGAATAATAACAGAAGAAATATTAAAAAATATATGAGTAAATTTTAATAAATATTCAAATAATAAAAATTTTATAATAAATAAAAAAGATATAGTAGATTATTATGATAATATAGATGATTTAGATGATAAAGAAAAACAAATATTAGATAACAGTTTATATAAAATAATAGATGAAAAAGGAATAAATAAATTAATAGAGACTTTAGAAATTGAAGAAGAAGAATCTATAAATTTTCTTTTTTTACCAAAAACTTTAAATAAAATATTAAGAAATCCAAATAATATAAAAAAAATAATAAAAATTGATCCTTCTTTTTATCTAAAAGCGTTAGATTTTAAAAAACAATCTAACAAGGAATACAATATAATATATTTACAAAGCCTAATAGATAATAATTTTTTAGACGAAAATGAACAAATACAATATTTATCAAAAATTAGATTTGATACTGTAGAAAATGCTTTAGAAATATTTAAAAAATTAAAAGAAAGAAATAAAGAAAATATAATAAAACAACTTATAAGAAAACCTAAATTTAAATCTATTTTATATAACTTCTTCTTAAAAAAGACTCTAGAAATACAAGATTTTATAAAGAAATATCCAGAATATGAATGACAAATTCAAGAAATACAAGAACTTTTCCAAAAATACAATGCAGATCTAAGAAATATATGAAAATATACTAAAGAAAAAAAGGAACAGATAAAAAAATTAAATATAAACAAAATAAATAAACTAGAAATAGATAATATAAAAATAAGTGAACAAACCCTAAATTACATAAAGAAATTAATAAATGAAAATGATGAATCTATAAAAAATACTATTATATTAAAATTAGCTGAAAAATATTCTTATAAAGAATATGTACTACTAATAGATTCCATTATAAAACAAACAAAACAAGAAACTACACAAAAAACACAACAACTAGCAAATATAATAAATAAATCAATAACTGCCGATTATTCTAATCAATGAGATTTCTTAAAAAAACTAGGTTTATTAACAGATAAAGAATTTGATCCAGATAAATTTATAGATTTATTTGAGAAAAGATTTATAGAAGAATCAAATAGATTAAAAAAAGATAATCAAAAGATTAATAAAGAAAAACTACAACAAAAAGTCTTAAACTCTTTATTACAGTGATGTAGTAATGAAAATTTAAGAAAACATTTAAGCACAATAATAAACACTTCTATTTCATCTAAAAAGAAAATACAATATTTACAAATTATTAAAGAAAAAGAAGTTTATCAAATTGCAAAAAAATGAGATATAAAAGAATTAAATAAAATAGTAGAAAAATACAATATAGAAGCTGAGGCTAAATATTATAAAAAATTAAAACAAAAATATAATATAAAAGAGACAGAAACAAATAATAATCAAGCTTATCTAAAAAACTCTATTTCTAGTATATCATCATCTAATTGAAATCATTCTTTTACAACCTCATCTTGAATAACTATAGATTGAATCGGTAATAAAGAGTTTAAACAACTTCAAATAGAAGAAAAAATAGATAAAAATTGAAAAAAAATAATAAAAATCTGAAATCCTGAAGCACTAAATAATTTAATAAATCTAAAAGAAACCTTAAAAGAATTAAATTTAGATTTTGTATGGAAATATAAAGAAAATTTTTATAAAGCAATGAGAAATATAAAATGATTTGCTGAAATAAATAATTTAGATTGAGATAATATCTCAAAATATGAACTTTTAAATTTACTTAATTTTATTTTAAAAGTTATATGAGAAGATTGAGATTTTAAAGATGAAGAAGCAGCAAAACAAAAAATAAGAGAGATAAATTGATGATGGATAGCTTGAAGAAAAAAGGATGTTTTCACAGAATTATGACCTATTTGAACAATTTTTGAACAAAAATGATATTTAAATAGAAGAAGTTCTCTACATATAATAAATATTGAAAAACTACAAGATTCAAATAATTGGAAAAAAGAATAATAAATCGCTTTAAAAAAAGTTTTTATTCATCTTCTTCATTTTCTCTTATAACAGAAGCTCTTACTATCTTATCTGCTGCTTTTTTTATTTTAGTTAAAATAATTCATTGAGTAACTCTTGATGTTTTTCTCATTCATTTTAAATTAATCCTTATAGTTTGTCATCATTTACTAATAAGTATAACGTCTGAATTTTTTTTATCTTCTTCTGTTAATATTTTTGCTGAAATGAGTCTTCAAGTTTTTTTTGTCATAGCCATTGCTTTTACTCCTGAACCTCATCTTTTTTGATTTCTATATTCATTTATACTAGAAAGTTTTCACATACCATTTTCTGTTGCAATAAATAAAATTTCATCTTCTTCTCAAACTACAGCAACCTCTATTACCTCATCATTAGATTTTAATCTAATTCACCTAACTCATGCTGCTGTTCTTCACATAGGTCTAACATCAGTTTCATTAAATTGTATAGCTTTTCATTCTTTAGTAACGATAAATATACTATCTTCTCAAGTTGTGGTTTTTACCCACATCAAACTATCTTTATCTTTTACTCAAACTACCTTTAATCAATTTGCTCTAATATTTTTTACCATCTCCATATCAAGTTTTTTAACTACTCCATTTTTTGATACAAAGAAAAGATATTTATTTTTTTCTCTTGTTATATCAAGTATGGCTGATATTTCTTCTTCTTTTTGTAAGTTAAGCAAATTTATAATTGGTTGTCCTTTTGCTATTCTAGTAGTTTCTGGAATTTCATAAGCAGGAAGAGTAAATACTCTACCTTTTGAAGTAAAAAATAGTAAATCTGCATGATTAGTAGTAGAAACCATTAATTTTATTTCATCATTTTCTTTAGCTCATGTTTTTACTCATTTTCATCATCTTCTTTGTGTTCTAAAGGAATTTGATTTTAATCTTTTTATATAACTATTTTTTGAAAATACTACAAATACATCTTCATTTGGAATAGTATCTTTTGGATTAAATTCTCAAACTTTTCAAGAATTAATTCTAGTTCTTCTTTCATCTCAAAATTTTTCTTTTATATAATCTAGTTCTTCTATTATTATAGATACTATTCTTTCTGGTTTTGCTAAAATATCTTTTAAATCAGATATTAGTAATAATTTTTCATTTAATTCATCTTCTATTTTTTTTCTTTCAAGTCCCGCTAACTTTTGTAATTTCATTTCAAGGATTGCTTCTGCTTGTTTCTCAGAAAAATTAAATCCATCCATAAGAGAAAGTTTAGCCTCTTGTTTTGTATTTGATGCTCTTATTAATTTTATTATTTTATCTATATGGTCTAAAGCTTTTTTTAATCATTCAAGAATATGAGCTCTTGCTTCAGCAATATTTAAATCATACCTAGTTCTTCTTGTTACAACTTCCTTTCTATGATTTATAAAAGCAATTAAAAGTTCTTTTAAATTATGTAATTTAGGTTGTAATCATCTTTCTCATAATCATATGATGTTATATCAAAAACTAGTTTGAAGAGGTGTCATTTTATATAGTTGATTTAAAATTTTTTTTGGAAAGCTGTCTTTTTTTAATTCTATTATAATTCTCACATTATTTTGTGTTGATTCATCTCTTATATCACTAATTCAAACTATTTTCTTATCTCTTACCAAATCTGCTATTTTTATAATAAAATTGGATTTATTTAAACCATATGGAACTTCGGAAATATGGATAATATTTCTTCATTTTTTATTTTCTTCTATTTCTGCTATTCATCTAATCACAACAGAACCTCTTCATGTTGAATAAGCAGTCAAAATAGCTTCTCTATCATAGACTATTCATCATGTTGGAAAATCTGGTCATTTTATATATTCTAATAAATTTTCAACTGTAACTCAATCTATATCAGGAACTTTAAGTAAAAACTCTATAGCATCTATAAGTTCTAATAAATTATGTGGTGGAATATTTGTTGCCATTCATACAGCAATACCCATAACTCAATTCATAAGTAAGTCTGGGATTTTGGTTGGTAAAACTGATGGTTCTTTTCTTGTTGCATCATAATTATCCCTAAAATCTACAGTATCTTTATTTATATCACTAAGCATATATTCAGCTAATTTTGTCATTTTTGCTTCAGTATATCTCATTGCTGCAGCATTATCACCGTCCATTGATCAAAAGTTTCATTGTCCATTTACAAGTGGATACCTAAGGCTAAAATCTTGAGCCATACGAACCATTGCTTCATATACAGAACTATCTCCATGTGGATGATATTTTCATAAAACATCTCAAACTACAGTTGCAGATTTTCTAAATTTTGTAGTAGATTTTAATCAAAGTTCATGCATTGCAAACAAAATTCTTCTATGTACTGGTTTTAATCAATCTCTAATATCAGGAAGGGCTCTTTGTACAATAACACTCATTGCATAATCAATATAACATGTTTCCATTTCATCTGATATATTTTTATTTTCATCTCAATCATAAACTATTCAAGTCTCTAATGGTAATGTTTCTTGTTTATTTATATCATCCTCATTATTTTGTCATTCAATTTCATTATTATTATCTTCTGGCATTTTATTAATTTAAATAATAAAAAATAGGCTTTAAAAATTCCTATTAGATTAATTATATAATACTCTTTTTCTCTTTATTATCAAGAAAAAATCAGAAAAAAGTTGATTTTATATATTAAAAAAATAACATTAAATAAAATAAACAAAAAAATACTATTTTAAATATAAAATTATGAAATTAATTATTTTAGCTGCTTGAAAATGAACTCGCTTAAAACCATTTACAAATACTACTCAAAAATCATTAATTAAAATATTTTGAAAAACTATTATAGAATATAATTTAGAAAATTTTTATAATAGTGTGGATGAAATAATAATTGTTGTGAAATATTTAAAAGAAAAAATAGTGGAATATTTATGAAACAATTATAAATGAACAAAAATAACTTATCATATACAAAGAGAAAAAAAATGAACAGCCGCTGCTTTATTTTGAATAAAAACAAATTCTGATGTATTTATAATTTATTGAGATTCTATATTTGAAAAAAAAGATTTAGATAAAATAATAAAATTAAAATGATACGGAGTATTAGTAAAAGAAGTGAAAACTCCTGAAAAATATTGAATATTTAAAATAGATAAAACTAATAAAATTCTTGAAGTTGTTGAAAAACCAAAAAAATTTATAGGAAATTTAGCTAACCTATGATGATTTAAATTAAATTCAAAGATATTTGAATATATAAAAGAAATAAAAATTTCTCAAAGATTAGAATATGAATTAACTTGTGCTATAAGTAAATTTGCAAAACAAAATATTTTAAAAGCTATTAAAATAGAATGAGAATTTATAGATGTCTGATCTCCTTGGGATATATTAAGTGCAAATAAATATTTTACAGACAATATCAAAAAAAGCTCTATAAAATGATTTTTGGAAAACAATGTACAAATTAAATGAAATGTTATAATTGAAAAATGAACAATATTGAAAAGCTGAACTTATATTGAATGAAATGTTTATATTTGAAAAAATAGTTCAATATGACCAAATATTTATATTAGAAATAATACTGTTATATGAAATAATTGTAAAATATGAAATGCTGTTGAAATAAAAAATAGTAGTATATGAGATAATACAAATATAGCTCATTTAAGCTATTTATGAGATTCTATAATTTGAAATAATGTAAATATTTGATGATGATTTATTTCAGCAAATCTAAAACATGATTGAAGTAATATAAAAGTTATGATTAAATGACAATTAATAGATAGCTGACTTAGAAAATTATGATGTATTATATGAGATAATGTAAAAACTTGAATAAATACTAGTACTTATCCATGAAGAATTATTGAAAATAATACATTTACAATGCCTTCAGAAATAATTAAATAAAAAGTTTTATTTTCTTTTTCTATTAATAAAAATAATCCCTATAATAAGAAAGAATAGTACTCACGCTAAAATTAAATATCCCCCCTTTTGAACTAAAAAAGAATTCTCTTTACTAGCTTCCTTTTCTACAATAGGAATTTTATCCTTCTCTATTTTTTCAATAACTTTTGGTAAAACAGTTGGATCATCAGAAATTATATTTTCTTGTGGGTCTACAAAAACCTCTTTATCAATCTCACCATCTTCATCATTATCATATAACTCCATATTTACATTTAAGTCTTCATCAAATCTTAAATACAAATCTATAGTTCCATTATAATCAGAATCAAAGGAAGTAAAAACAAGATTTTCCTTAAGGTAATAAGAAAATCTATCATCTTCTTTATCATCATTTGTATCTGCAGAATAAATTGTATCATAAACTATAGTATATTTGCTAACTTTTAGTTCTTGAGTTTGTGCATATGTAAAAGTCACAAACAATATAGAGCAGATGATTGAAACAAATAATTTTTTCATATATATTTTTAAAAAATTAACATTCAGCATTAGCAAGAAGTTTTTTACATAAATTAATTAAATTATTTTTTACACGTTCTTTTTCTTGTCACTCATAGCCGGTAACTTTTTTTTGTGTTTCTTTTATTTTTGCTTCTATTTCTTCTTCTCTTTTTTTTCTAAGTACATTCTCTTTATAGCTTTCTTGTATAACTTCATCTAAAAACCTAGACCCGAGATATTGATCACGGAGAATTTGAACTTCTTCTTCAGTAATATCAGCTGAAGGTAAAATCACATTTGAACTTGAATTTATAAATTCAGTTCAAATTTTTATTGGGTCACCCAATGTAGCAAGAGTTTCAAATGCAATATCAACACCTATATTTTTTATTTTTCCCCCTGTAGTGCTTGTATCGATTTCAAGAGAAGAATTTTGATTTTTTGGAACCATTGACTTAATAAATTTAAGTCATTCACCTAGAGCCTTAACTCATTCTTTTAATCATTCTCATCTTGTTATAACACTAGAATATGATCCAGCTGCTCATTTTCAAGATTGAATTGTTTGATAAGTAATAAACGATAATCTCCAAAAACTCTTTAATAAATTTACTTTTTGAGAATGTACAAGTTTACTTCTAAAATCCTTAAGAAAAAGACGAGAACGTCTGTCTATTTCTCTGTCACGTTGGAGAATAAAATTTTCTTTTGAAAGTTTTATAATTTGATTTTGGTATTCATCCACTTTTTGCGCTTCAAAACTTCTTTCATTTATAGGAATTATTTCATCAATATCAGAATACTTTGTCCAATCTTTATCAAAATCATTATCTTTTATCTTGCAATCATTATTTACAGGGTTATCTTTTATCATTTCTTTTAATCTTTCTTTATCTGGATGAACACATTTTCAGCTTTCTCTAAAAAATGGAGAATTACATTTTTCACATGCATTACCATCATTTATTATTTTTCAATCAATTTCACATTTTTCTTGAAATTTTTTCTTTAATTCTCAAATCCGAGTATTATATTGTCATTGAACAAAATTATTAGCAGATGATTTGTCCATTCTTGCAGTTTCACAATATGTACCATGAAAAGCACATTTGCAATACCAAAATTTAATTTTAATTCAGCAAAAAGAATTTTTTATATCTGGCTTATTAAACTCTAAGATACGCACCTTTTTATCACAAACAGGATTTTTATCAGCTCAAAAAGTATTGTTAAAAAAAGAAAAGAAAAGAAAGAAAATAATATAAAAAATAAAAAGAAATTTCATATTTATACGTTTATAAATTATATATTTATACATAAATAATAGAGAAATCTAGAAAAAATCAATTCTTTATTAAATTAGGGCATTAATTTTTTAATAAAATAAGTAAAGAAATTAACAAAAAAGTCATCCTTACTTTTTTAGGATGACTTTCTTTGTTTTCATATTCTATTAAACAATAGATACATATTTATCTTTATATATTCTTCCATCATATCTTTTTCTCTTCCTTTCTGTAAATTTTACTATTCAATCTTTTGTTGCGAATAAAGTAAAGTCACATCCTTGAGAAACTCATTCTGAAGGCCAAAACTTATTACCTTTTTGTCTAACAATTATATTTCATGAGATAACGTTTTGTCATCAAAAAACTTTTATCCCAAGTCTTTTTGCATTCGAATCACGACCATTACTAGTTGATCATTGAGCTTTTTTGTGAGCCATATTATAACAAATTACAAACTAAATTATATTATCTTTTATTAGCAAATCTAGCAAATCTAGCAAATGCTTTATTTGCTTCTGCCATTTTATAAACTTCTATTTTTTTCTTAAAAGCATTTCATGTTTCATTCGCAGCTTCTATTAATTCTGAGGCTAAAAATTTAGAAAAATTTGCTCATTTTTTAGATCTAGCAGAATCTATAATCCACTTACTAGCTAAGAACATTTTTCTATTAGATTTTACTTCTTGTGGTACTTGAAATATAGATCAACCAACTCTTTTAGGTCTTACTTCTATTTTTGGCATTACATTTTCTAAAGCTTTGAAAAATATAGATTTAGAATCTTTTTGTCATTTAGATTTAATTTCTTTAAAAGTTTGATCCATTAGTTTTATAGCTAAACTTTTTTTTCAATCAAGCATTATATAATTAATAAATTTATTTATTAGTATATCATTATTATTATTTGTCTTTGTCATTTTTAACAATTATTAATATAAAATAGTATGGATTTTTTTCAGCAATTGTTTAACTTACTCCACAAAAATATCTATTTACTTTTTTGGTTTCTTAGCTCAATATAAACTTCTTGATTGTTTTCTTCATTGAACTCATTCACAATCAAGAACTCATCTAACAATATGGTATCTAACTCAAGGTAAATCCTTTACTCTTCATCATCTTATTGCAACAACAGAATGTTCTTGTAAATTATGACCTTCTCATCCAATATAAGCATTTACTTCATATCAGTTAGTTAATCTAACTTTAGCTACTTTTCTAAGTGCTGAATTTGGTTTTTTAGGAGTCATTGTTGTAACCTTTGTGCAAACTCATCTTTTCATAGGAGTACCTTTTGGCATTCTTATTATTTTTCATTTTTTTATAGAATTTTTTATAACTTGTAAAGCTGGTGATTTACTTTTTCTTGTTTTATCTTTTCTTTTTTTCTTTATAAGTTGATTAATTGTAGGCATATGATAATTTTATAAATATTAAATTAAGTAGTAATACACTATCTTTTTGACCATTGCATAGACTTTCTAGCTTTGTGTTTTCAAGGTTTCTTTCTTTCAACTTTTCTTGCATCTCTAGTTAAAAATCATGCTATTTTAAGTATAGATCTAAATTCTACACTTTTTTTTGCCAAAGCTCTAGATAATCCGTGTCTTATTGCATAAGCTTGAGATGTAATTCAAGATCCACTAACCTTTACTTCAAAATATGAATTATCTTTTACTTTACAAAGTTTTAAAGGTGAGAAAATAATATCAAATAAGTCTTTTCTAGAAACATATTCAGAAATTTTTCTTTCATTTATTATTGTTTCTCATTTTCAAGAAAAAAATTTAATTTGAGCTGATGCTGTTTTTTTCTTTCAAATAGTATATATATATTTACTAGTCATAAAAAGTTTTTATTAATTATAATTTTAATTCTTCTGGTTTTTGTGCAACAAAAGTATGTTCTTTTCACACAAATAATTTCAATCTAGAAATCATAGATGATCTAAGTTTATTTTTTGGTAACATTCAATTAATAGATTGTTTTAATGCTTCTGTAGGTTTTTTTATAAGAAGACTTTTTAGTGATGTTTCTTTTAATCCTCATAAATATCCAGTATGTTTATAATAGATTTTATTATCCATTTTTTTTCATGTAACTTTAAATTTATCAGAATTTAACACTATAACATAATCTCAATTATCAACATGCGGAGAAAAATCAAGTTTATTTTTTCATCTTAATACTGTAGCTATCTTTGTTGAAATTCTTCACAAAGTCAAACCTTCAGCGTTAATCACATACCATTTTCTATCTTCTCATTTTATTTGCTTTGGGATAATAGTTTTCATATTACTTTCTTACCTTTAAAAATTAAACTAATTCTAATAATACTATCTTAGCATTATCTCAATCTCTATACTTTACAGGAATAATTCTTGTAAATCAAGATTTTTTATTTCATTTATATTTTGGAGCTACATTTTTAAATAATTCTAGAGATGATTCTTTTGTAAATAAATATCTCATCACATATCTAATAGCATTCATTTCATCTTTACTATTAACTACATTTATTAATTTATCCACCATAGGTACAATAAAACGAGCTTTTTTTTCAGTAGTTTTTATAGACTTGTGTATAAAAAAACTAGTTAATAAATTTCTCTCCATTGCTTTTCTATGTTGAAAAGTTTTTTTCTTAAATTTTAAATGTTTTTTAACTCTATGTCTCATTATTATTCTATTAAAAATTAAATATTTAATTAAAAACTAATCATCTCACAAAAGTTTTAAATCTCTTTCTTTTAATGATGATCTGATTTCAGTCATTGCCTTTTTTCAAAATCATTTAATAGAAGAAAGCTTTGTTTCTGTACATTTTGTCAATTTTTCAATTGAAAGAATATTTCAATTAATTAATGCATTTAACGTACGAGGAGATAGTCCCATAATTTCAATTGGAGTATAAGTTTCTTTTTCTAATTCTTCCTTTACATCTTCTTTTTCTCTATCTATTAAATCTTTTACATCTCATATAAAATTTCATTCAACTTGCATTGATTCTTCATTAAATAAAGAAAAATATGATTTTAACATATCTCATGAAAACTTTAATGCTTCAACAGGAGTTATTACTCAATTAGTATTTATTTCTAAAATTAAAGAATCCAAATTTGTTATATCATCAACCCTAGTAGATTCAACATTATATTTAACATTTAAAACTGGAGAAAAATTTGCATCAATTAGTAAAACATTAACATCATCTTCTTTTTCTTTTAACTCATCTATACTAAGATACCCCACATTTTTTTCTATTCTTATATCTATATCTAATTCCAATTTATCTTGATCTATCTCAGTTATGTATAAATCCTTATTTAAAATTTCAATTCATGCTGGAAGTGATATATCTTTTGCCGTAACAACTCCAGATTTATTTTTAGTTAATTTTAACCACTCAATTCAATCATCCTTTTTAGATATAATTAAATCTTTTAAATTAAGCATTATATCTACAATATTATCTTTTACTCATGGTATTGTTGAATACTCATGATTCACTCATTTAACCTTTACTCAAGTAACCTGCGTTCAAGGTATTGTTGAAAGTAAAATTCTTCTAAGAGAATTTCAAATAGTAACTCAATATCATCTTGGTAATGGAGTAATAGTAAAAGTTGAATTATTTTTTTCTACATCATTTTGTGATATTTTTGGTGCTCAGACTATGTTATGAATAATATGCATATCTTAAATATATTATTAAATATAATAAAGAAACTATTTTGAGTAAAACTCAACTATTTTTTGTATGTCTATGATTTTTTCAAAATCTTCATTAGTAGGTATTGATTTTACAATTATTTTTAAATTATTTATATCTAAATCAACCCATTTACAAGTAGATACTTTTCATTTATTATTCTTAGAAAATTCTTTTAAATCTTCTAACAGAGATTTATATAAAGGGCTTTCTTTTAATTTATTTCTAAGCTCTAATGTGTCTCCTGGTTTTAATGAAATTGAGGGAATAGAAACTTTTACTCCATTTAAATTAAAATGTGCATGACTAACAAATTGCCTTGCTTGCATTCTTGTTCTAGCAAATCCTGATCTATAAATTACATTATCAAGCCTTAATTCAAGTAATTTTAACATTTTTTCTCATGTTGTTCACTCATTTGTTGATTTTTGAGCTTTTTTAAAATAAGACAAAAATTGTTTTTCACTTAATCAAAACATTCTTTTTGCTAATTGTTTTTTTCTTAATTGTAATCAAAATCAACTAGTTTTTCTTGATCTTAAAGGTCATCTTTTCGACTTAGTTAAATCATATTTTTCTGTTCAAAATAGATTTACACCTTCTCTTCTACATAGTTTTTTCTTTGGTCAAGTATAACGCATTTCGTTTATAACTTAAAATATAAAGTAAATTAAACTTATCTAAAATTACATTCTTCTTACTTTCTTTTTCCTACATCAATTATGTGGAATTGGAGTAATATCATATATTGCTATTAATTCTAATCATCAAGATATAAGCCCTCTAATAGCTTGTTCTCTTCATACTCAAATTCATTTTACAAAAACATCTACAGTTTCCATTGAATGCATAGTTTTTACTTTCTCGCAAACTTGTTCAGCAATCATTTGTGCTGCATATGGAGTAGATTCCCTAGATCACTTAAATCAAGTACTTCATCAACTTGCCCAAGCTAAAACATTTCATTTTTCATCAGTAATACTAATTATAGTATTATTGAAAGAAGCATTTATATGAGCTTGTCCGTGTTGAACAATTTTCCTTGTTTTTTTATTTCTTTTTACTATTTTCTTTGCCATATTATATAAATATTATTAAATTATTTTTTTCTTCATGCTATAGTATTAGATTTTCATTTTCTTGTTTTTGCATTAGTTTTTGTACTTTGTCATCTAACAGGAAGTCTTTTTTGATGCCTTAATCATCTATAACTTCTTATTTCTTTTAATCTTTTAATATTTCATACTACTAATCTTCTTAAATCTCACTCAACTATATAATTTTTTAACTCCTCTCTTATTTTATCTAACTCAGCTTCTGATAAGCTTTCTATTTTTTTTGTTTTCTCTATTCAAACTTTATTTAATATAACATTAGAAACAGCTCTTCAAACTCAATATATATAGGTTAAAGCTATTTCAACATGTTTTCAATTAGGTAAAACAATTCAAGCAATTCTTGCCATAATGTTTAAATTATTAAAATATAAATTATCCTTGTCTTTGTTTGTGTTTCGGATCTTTACAGATAACTCTAACACATTTTCTATTTTTAAATTTTCTAAGTACTATTTTACAATTTTGACAAATTTTCTTCACAGATGTTCTTACTTTCATAATTATAATTTATAATATATTATTTGTTTCTAAAAACAATTCTTCATTTAGATGTGTCATAAGGGCTTAATTCAACTAATACTTTGTCTCATTCTATTAATTTTATATAATTATTTCTCATCTTTCAACTTAAGTATCACTTAATTATTCCTCATCAAAAATCATCTGGTAATTGAACTTCAAAAACCAAACTAGGTAGAGCTTTTATAATTATTCCCTCAACCTCTATTTTATCTTCTTTTGACATAAATTTTACATATTATTTTAAAAGCCTCGTCAGTTTATAGAAAAAATATAAAAATGCAAATCTTTTTTTACTTTTTATTTTCTTCTTTTCTTTTTATAATTATTTTTTGTATTTTTTTATATATTTTTTCATAATTTTTAGATATATTTTCAATAGCATATGAAGAAATAACCATTAATATAGAATCTGTTAAAGATTTCACTGAAGCATTTCTTTTATGTTTATTTTGAAATATAGCCATTTCTCATATTAATCATCATTTTTTTATTTCTCATAATATTTTATTATCCTTAAAAGCTTGGAAAATACCTTTTTTTACTATATACATAGAATTGGCTTCATCTCCCTCTTTAAAAAGAATATCATTATTCTTAACGATTCTTTCTTGACAAAAAAGCAATAATTGTTCTTTTTCTTTTTTTGTTAAATCATCAAAAATTTTAACTTTATCTAAATTCATAATATTATTGTATTTCTACTTTATAAATTTCAAGAATATCCTTCTCTTCAGGAACTATACTTCAAGAAAATTTTATTCAACATTCAAGTGGTCATTCAAGTTTTTTTACTTCTTCTACTCAAGATTTTAATGATAAAATTTTTCCTTTTCAAATGATTTTATCATTTCTAACTACCTTTATTTTTGTTTTATTTTCAATATATCCTTCTTCTGGAATGTTTAATCCTAATACAGTAAATTTTTTTGATGAATAGAAAGTTTTTAATACTTTTGCTCTTGCAATAATAATTTCAACTTCTTTTGTATCAAGCATTCATGTAACTATTTTTTCTATTCTTTCTGTAATATGATATATTATCTTGCTACTAATAAATTCAATCTTAGTATTTTCTATTCATTTTTTGGCAGTAGAAACAATTCAAACATTAAATCATATAAGTATTGCCGAACTTCCTTCAGACATTAAAAGATCTCACTCAGTTATATTTCAAACTCAACTATGAATTATTAAAACATTTGTTTCTTTTGTAGAAAGTTTTAATAATGAATTTTTTATAGCTTCTAAACTTCCGTTTGTATCTGATTTAACCACTATCTTTAATTGCTTTAAACTTCATGTTTTAATTTTTGACATCAACATATCAAGTCATGATGATTTTAATTTTTTCTTATTTGCTATTATTTCATTATATTCTATAGCTTTTTCTCTTGCGACATCTAAAGATGGTACTATTTGTAAAATATCTCACCCTTCAACAACTTTATTAAGTCCTACTATTAAAACAGGAGATCAAGGTCAAGCCATTTTAATATTTTTAGATGAATAGTTTTTAAGTATTTTAACCTTTCAATATGAATTTTTACAAACAACATTATCTCATTTATTAATAACTCCTGTATTAATTATAACAGTTGCTACTGATCATAAGTTAGGATTTAAGTGAGATTCTATAACTGTTGCTATTCATGCTCTTTCTGGATTTGCTTTTAAATCTTGCATTTCAGAAACAAGTAAAATTATTTCAAGTAAGTTATCTATTCAAAATCCTGTTATTGCTGATACTGGTATCATTGGAATATCTCCTCCCCAATCTTCTGGTGTTAATCAATGTTCTGATAATTGTCATTTTACATGATCTGGATTTGCCCCTTCTTTATCCATTTTGTTTATTGCGACTATTATTGGGATTCAAGCTTCTTTTGCATGGTTTATACTTTCTACCGTTTGTGGTTTAACTCATTCATCTGCTGCTACTACTAAAATGGCTATATCTGTAGATTTTGCTCACCTTGCTCTCATCATAGTAAAGGCTTCATGTCAAGGTGTATCTAAAAATGTAATTAAATTATTATTATACTCAACTTGATATGCTCATATACTTTGAGTAATTCATCATGCTTCGGTGTCTACTATTTTTTCTTTTCTTATATAATCAAGAAGTGATGTTTTTCAATGATCAACATGTCACATTATACTTATAACTGGAACTTTTTTTACTAACTTTGAAGAATCTTCTTCTTTAAACAATTCTTTAAAATCTCATGTTAATAAATCTTGTACACTAACTCATGTAGATGAATCTTTTTCAAGTTTAATATTAAATGAATCTGCAATCAATAATGCTGTATCAAAATCTATTGGAGAATTGATGTTAACAATCAATCCATTTTTCATAAATTCTGCAATGAGTTTTGAAAGAGTTATTCCTATTTTTTCTGAAAATTCTTTTAATGTAAGCATATCTCATACAACTACAGTTTCTCATGTATGGTTAATTAAATTTTGTTTTATATCTTCAACTTTTCTTGTTTCTTTTTTATTCTTTTTTATTTTACTTGATCTAACAAAACTAATATCTTTAGTAAAATTTTTAAATCTATACTTATTTATTTTATGTGGAGATAATTTTGTTCTTCTTTGTTTTTTATTATCTTTTTCATTATTATTCTTCAATGTTAAAGAATTTTTAAAAGTTTTTTTAGTAAAAGTTTTTTTGTTTGAAGAAAATGAGTCTATTTTTTTTGTTCCTTTTTCTAAGATTTTATCTTCTTTGATATTTTCTTTTACTTCTTTTTTCTTATTATCTAAATTATTATGAATTTCTTTTTTATTTATTGTAAAATTAATTTTTTCTTCTTTTTTAATTTCTTTTACAATTTCTTTTGTTTCTTTCTTTTTAATCTTAGATTTAATTACAAGTTTTTTAGTTTTTATTTTTATCTTAGTTTTTACTTTTCATTTCTCTTTTTCTAAGTTTTGATTATTTCAACTTGATAAATTTGAATAATAATCATCTACAATGTTTTTATCTTTCCTTTCACTCATTTTTTAATTGAAAATTAGCAATAAATAACGAAAATTACAGAGCAAATATAAGTTTTTTTATATATTTGTCAAAAAAAATATAAAAACTTGTAAAAATTATAATTTTTATTAATCTAAAAAAGCAAAAAATATATTTATTATAAGCTACTTATGACTGATAAAATAGAAAGATTAACAAAAAAATTTTTTGATAAATTGAAAATAGATATAAAAAAGGTAGAAGTATTTTCAGAAGAAGAAAATATATTTCTAATAAAAGTAAATAGTGATGAATCATGAATTTTAATTTGAGTTCATGGTAAAAATTTAGAAGTAATAACAAATATTTTAAAATTAATATTATTAAGAAATCTTTGAGAAAAAATAATTATTCACTTAGAAATAAATGATTATTTAAAATCTAAGGAAGAAAAATTAAAATTGTTTATAAACTCAAAAATTAAATCAATTGAAAAATATTGAAAAGAAATTAAATTACCATTTTTTACTGCATATGAGAGAAAAAAAATACATTCTTATATAAGTGCGTTAGACAATAATATATATACAGAAAGTAAATGAATAGGAAAAGATAGAAGGTTATATATTTGAAAAAAAACTAATAAATTAACTATAGATATTAATTGAAGTGATATATAATTAAAAAATAATATGATAATATATAAAAAAATAGCTGCTATTATATTTTTTATTGTTTTATTATTTTGTTTTTTTAAAATAAATAAATTTAACTATGAAAAATATTATATTGAAATAAAAAATAATATAGTAAATCATCCTGACCATTTACAAAAAAAAGAAATTGTAAAATTATCTAGTTTTTGATTTAAAAATTTAAAAGCTGATTATTATTGGCTTAATACTATACAATATATTTGAGATAATGCTATATCTTCTGAATATAAAAAATATTTGTATATAATGCTTGATTTAATAACAGAATTAAACCCTTATTTTAAACACCCTTATATTATATGACAATTATTATTACCTGCATATAATCAAAGATATGAAAATTTAGATAAATCTAAGCAAGAATTATATATAAACCAATGAATTAATTTATGATTAAAATGAATTAAAAATTTTTGTAATAAAGGAAAAATTAACAATATCATTAAAGAAGATGATTTAACAAAGATTATAAATGAAGATAAATATAAAAATCCATGTAAAACTTATTCTATACCTTACTATTTAGCATATATTTATTATTTTTATAAAAAAGAACCTTTAAAGGCTTCTGATTATTATAAAATAGCTAGTGCTAATAAAGACAGTGTTCCTTGATCAAAGATTATGGCTTCTATTATGAAATGAAAAGGTTGAGATAGAGAGAAATCAATATATATGTTTTTGAATTTAGCTAAAGAAATAGAAAAATCAGACAAAGGTTGCTATGCTTTTAGTTCATTAATTGAAAACGAATTTACTAAAATTATAAAATGAAAAGATTCTTTAAATAAAGATTTTATACAAAACATAGAATTAGTAAGAAATAAAGTGTTTGAAGAATTAACTGAAGAAAATGAAGAAAATATATTATCTGAAACTAAGTGTAAAAATTATGCAAATAAAGCAGTAAGAGAAATTAATTTATTATATATTGAAAATTGAAATAAAAAATACAAACAAGATCATAATTGAAAATCAGCCTTAACTGCAAAACAATTATATGATTTATGATATATAAAATTTTTACCTACTGATTTTCAACAATATAAAAATAAAAATTATTGAATGATGTATTACTATAATAAAGAAATATGACATTTTGATTATGAAATAAGAAATTACGATGAATGGTAAAACTATACGTATAATATATTGATTTAGAATAAAATCAAGCAAAAAGTTCGCATAGGGTATAGTTAGAACGAAATCGCTTCGCTCTCTCCGGGGTCTTGATTTCCTTATGCTTCGCTCCAGGAAATACTTCAACCCCATCGAGTTTCGTTCTAATGTTCGCAACTCTAACAAGTTGTTTATTAGACGA
>CAMZKR010000055.1 GCA_947311335.1 uncultured bacterium | reverse complement strand
TCTGTTGTTTTTATTTTTACTAGATATGAATTTTTTGTTCCATAATCTGCAACTTCATTTATTTTTAATTCACTTCAATTTATAATAAAACTGTTACTATAGTTTCCTGATTCTGATATTAATTCATAAGTATATGTTCAAGTTCAAGAACTATCATCTGGATCAGTTGTTGATAAAATTCAAATAATATCTCATATATTATTATTTTCATCTATATTATCATTATCTAAAACTATATCTGTTGGAGAATGATTTGGAGTTGATCAATTTATAGTTAAATTAAAACTATCTTCTTCTACAAAACCTCAATCAGCTGGATTTCATCAATTACAAGTAGCAGTTAATTTTATAGTATAATTTCAAGAATTATTATTTATATTATAAGAATAAATTCTTGCCATATCCTTTTCATAAGGCATTTCAATATATAGAGTATTTGATTGCTCTGACCACATATAGTTAGTAAAATCACATAAATCAAATCCAGAAACTGTTGCTGATAAATTTAAATCATTTGAAGTTGGAGTATTTATTATAATATCAGATCACACATCTACACTTGCATAAGAAAAATTTAGTCAACAAAAAAACATTCCAAGAATAAAAAATATTTTTAAGAAAGAAAAAAATATATAATATTTTCTTTTCATTATTTTTCCCATTTAATTGAATCAACTGGACAAGCGCTTATTGAATCATCAACTGAACAATCTTCATAAGAATTACGAGTTATTACAACGCTTTTCCCTTCATCATCAAGTTTGAATACTTCTTCACTAATAGCAACACATGCTCAACAACCTATACACGTATCATCTACTATAGGATATGCAATTCACTTTTCTTTTAGTTTTTTTATTTGTTCTACTGTTAATAAAGTCATAATTATTTTTTAATAATAAATTCTTTCTATAATATAATTATATATAAAAAAAGCAAGACGAATCTCACTTTTCTTAAAAAATAATTTATTTGAAATTAGTCCATTTTATGGTCAGCCAAAGAGTTTGTATTCCTTGCTTATGCCAGGAATCTTGAGAAGTCTTTTACTTATCTGAAAGAATAAACCCTCATTAAAGTAAATACTAAGAACTTCTACGGTGTTTTACAAGTGTAAGGAAAAATTATTTGACCTGCCACCTATAAAATAGACATAAATATTATAATAATTTTGAGAAAAAAATAAAATAAATACAATAAAAATATTATATATTATTTATATTATATTTAACATGTTTGGCTTTAATATAATAACACTCCCACATTTTAGCATTAACAATAAAACTATTGACACTATATTGTTTTGTATATCAAATATAGTAAAAAATAAACAAAATTGAACTATAAATATAGTATTTTTAGATCGTGATAGTATAAAAAAATTGAACAATAAATATAGAAAAGTAAATAAAACCACAGATGTTTTAAGTTTTCATTATTTTAATAATTTTGATAAATTAAAAAGAAGTGAAATAGCATGAGAAATAGTTTTAAATGAAGAAAAAATTATAAAACAAGCTATAGAATATAAATTATGAATAGAAAAAGAATTTTATAAATTGCTTATTCATTCTATTTTACATATATTATGATTTAATCATGAAAAAGAAGAAGATTATAAAATAATGAATACTTTTGAAAATATTATTTGGTTAGAAGTATTTGAAAAATAGAAGAAAAACTATATTATAATAATATATAAATTATAAATTGATGTATGCAATATAAAATACCTGTACAAATAGAAAATGCGGATAAAATAATATTTAATTTAAGCATAAAACAATTAAGTATAATTATGATATGATGAGGTATTGCCTATGCTTATTTTAAATGAATGGAACCAAATGTGTGAACAGAAATAGCAGCAATCCCTGCTATTATAATAATTGTATTAGCAATTATTGTAGCTGTATTTAAAAATCATGAAATGACTTTTATTCCTTTTATTTTATCTCTAATTAGATTACATGTAAATTCAAAAAGTCGATATTGGATGAATACTGTTGATAGCTTTCAACCAATTGATGTTGGTTATGTTAAAAGTAATGATATTAAAATTGAAGAAAAAATAGATTTCAAATCAAAAATGGATAAAATTAATGAAATTAATGAAAAACTAAAAAAAATATAATTTTATTTTTTAAATAAAACAATTGTCAATAAAAAGAAATAAAAAAAAAGTAGAAGATAATTCTACTCAAAGACACTTACCTTTTTCTCAAATAAGAGAGAATATTATAATAATGAAAGATTCCAGTGCTAGAATAATTTTTAAATGTAGTACTATAAACTTTTTACTCAAAAGTACTGAGGAACAAGATTCTATTATTTTTAGTTTCCAAAGATTTTTAAATTCTCTTAACTTTCCTATACAGATACTTGTAAGATCAACTAAATTAGATATTGATTGATATTTATGAAATTTACAAAAAAAAGCAATAAATCAAAAAAATTCTTTATTACAAAATCAAACTTATGAATATATAGAATATTTAAGAAAACTCGTTGAAGTTGCCCAAATAATGAAAAAAGATTTTTATATAATAGTATCTTATGATGAAGTTGATAACCTAAGTGTAAGAGATAATTCTATATTTTGACCATTCAAAAATTTTTGGAAAGCGGTAAATAATTCAAATGATATATTAAAAATAAGAAGTCAAATAAGAAATTTTACAAAAATAAAAAAATGATTATCTGAAAAAAGTAATATGATAAAAACAAGTTTGGAAAATATATGAATAAAGGCTAAAAGTTTAGATAAAAATGAACTTGTCAAATTATTGACTGATTATTATAATCCAAACTTAGACAATTTTAATAGTTTTAAATGAAATACTGATAATTATAATTTAATTTAATAAATTTTATTGTTTTGAAAAAAATATTTTTAATTACATTGACTATATTTTTATATATAAATAAAGTTTTTGCATGACAAAATGCTTGATTACTTCAATGAGTAACTACCACCGATATAAGAAACTGAAATATTCATGCAGAAAATATACCTAATATAATAGGTAATGCTATTAATTTCTTTTTTTGAATAGCTTGAACAATAGCAATAGTATTTATTATAATATGAGCTTATAGAATACTATTTGGTTCATTAACTCAAGATAAAACAAAATGAAAAGATACTATAGTTATGGCTATAACTTGATTTGTACTTGCCTCAATGAGTTGGGCTATTATACAATTTATACTTGATAATATTAATTTATAATCTTTTAAGTTATGAATAATCAAATTATATATAATTGGAAATTTAATGACACAAAAAATAGAGGCCAAACTTGGTATATTATAGCTTTATCTATTTCAATATGACTTATTATACTAGGTTTTATAACTAAAATGTATTGAATGAGTTTTCTGCTAATGCTTATAACCTGAACTTTTTATTTTATTGAAAATAATTCTGAAGATGAAATAGAGGTTACTATTACAAAACTTTGAATAAAAGTATCTAATACTTTTTACGATTTCTCAAAAATTAATTCATATTCTCTTATTTACGATAATGAATTTGCTATTTATCTTAGACTTTTTCTAAATAAAAAATGAATATGATATGTTAATCTAAATATTGATAACCAATTAGCTTCTGAAATTAAAAATATTCTTCCTGAATTTATAGAAGAAAACCCAAAGTGAGAATTAACATTTACAGAAAGGTTAATTAATAAATTAAAATTATAATATGAAAATACTTATATCAATAATAATAAATGGTTTTACTCTTTTTGCCATTACTTATTTACTTTGAGAAAATAAATTAATGGAAGTATGAGCTTGAGTTATTTTATGATGTCTAGATTGTTCATATACCTCTTTAGAAGCAATAAAAACTTATCTTATAGGGTGAATAATTTTATGAATAATTAATGTTACAATAAAACCTATCTTAAAAATATTATCTTTACCATTGTTTTTTATATTTTTCGGTTTTATTGTATTTTTAACAAATGCTATTGTTTTAAAACTTTTCACTTATATAATTAATGAAGTTTTAATTATTCCTTGAGTTTGATATAATATTGATTGATGGGTCAATTTTATAATTGCAGTTGCAATTTTTACTGTTTTGAATATGGTTTATTCAATTTTATTTTTTAAAAAGTAATTAAATGTTAGAACTTTTAAATATAACTGAAATTATTATTTCTATTTTACTTATATTTATAATATTAATTCAAGCTAAAAATGTCACTTTAAATTTAAGTACTATGTGAGGTTGAATGTGAGCAATAACTAAAAGATGACCAGAAAAAATATTACAAAATATAACAATAATTTTATCTATACTTTTTTGAATTAACTCATTATTATTTTTCCTATTAAAATAATCTTTTTTTATAAAGCCCTTGAAAAATATTATGAATAAAAATATAATTTTAAAATT